>CBINHQ010000470.1:0-2408 GCA_966250475.1 uncultured Chitinophagaceae bacterium | reverse complement strand
GCCAATTAGCTGATTGATTATTTCCTAATTTGTAATTTTACCCAATGCTTCAAAAAATCAAAACCCTGGCTGCTGCGTATGCCCCCGAACTCATCGAAATACGACATCACCTGCACGCGCATCCCGAGCTGAGCTACCAGGAATTCGAGACTTCAAAATTCATACAGGACCAGCTTTCGAAAATGGGTATCCCCTTCCAGGTGATGGCGACTACCGGAGTAGTTGGTTTGATTGAAGGAAAAAATCCCGACACGAAGGTTGTAGCACTGCGTGCCGATATCGACGCATTGCCAATCACCGAAGAAAATGACGTGGCCTATCGTTCAAAGAATGAAGGTGTGATGCATGCCTGCGGTCACGATGTACATACTACCTGCCTTCTCGGCGCTGCAAGAATTCTCAACGAACTGAAGCAGGAGTGGGAGGGAACCGTGAAACTGATTTTTCAACCCGGAGAAGAGAAGAATCCCGGAGGTGCAAGCCTCCTCATAGAGGAAGGTGTGCTTGAAAACCCTGAACCATCAGCAATCTTTGGATTGCATGTGCATCCGGGACTGCAAGTTGGCAAAATGAGCTTTCGCGCAGGCAAGGTCATGGCAAGCGCCGATGAACTTTACCTCACCATTAAAGGCAAGGGCGGTCATGCCGCGGCTCCACACCTTTGCGTCGATCCTATTCTGATCGCCTCGCATCTCATCACAGGCTTGCAGCAAATCGTCAGCAGGAACAATAACCCGCATAATCCCACCGTGCTTTCGATTACTTCCATTCACGGAGGCTCCACAACCAATGTAATACCCGGAGAAGTGAAGCTGAAGGGAACATTCAGAGCCATGGATGAAGAATGGAGATACAAGGCGCATGAACTCATCAAGCAATATTCCAATTCGATAGTGCAGGGAATGGGTGGTGAACTCGAACTGCTGATCGATGTTGGTTATCCCTCGGTGTACAATCACGAACAACTCAATGAAGTCGCGCGGGAGAAGGCAATTGAATTCATTGGAAGCGAAAACGTGGAAGAGACAGAGAAGCGCATGGGCGCGGAAGACTTCGGATATTATTCCCAGGAAATTCCCGGTTGTTTCTTCCGGCTCGGTGTTATGAATGAAAGAAAAGGAATTACTTCAGGCGTACATACACCTACTTTCAACATCGACGAATCCGCCATCGAAACCGGAATGGGATTCATGGCTTACTTGGGAGCAACCCCAATTAATTAATTAACTAATTAGCTAATTAGATAATTAATTAATGGGCTCCTCAGGTTTATATTCCACGATGTCGTTCATAATGAAGACACCCTTGGGGAAGTAGACATTCAGTCTCTTCTGGTATTCTTCGGCTTCCTCGCGCTCCTTGAAGTTTCCAGCCTTGAGTTTGTAATATGGCGACTGGTGCCAGAGATATGCTTTCAACTCGGGGAAGTAGGTATAGACTTTTGTCTTAGCTGCAATTGCCTCATCGCGGCTCGTGGTGCTGATGATCATCAGGCGAAATCCCTTCCCGCTCTTGCGGGAGTTGCGGCTTGTTTCCTCATTGATCTGGGCCTGCTTTTTAATTAGCAGTTCGATACGCTGGTCCTTGTGCACTGTCACCATTCCTGAATCCGCCCCATGCCTCCAGTGTGTGCTGTCCTGGGCTGAGAGGTTGCCGACGATGAAAATAGCAGAGAGAAAGAAGAAAAATTTCATGATGCGCAATTATTTCAAAAATCCTACCAATTCTTCAAGAGGTGGTAATAATAAAAATTCAATTTAATATCCTCCACCGGCTCCCGAAATATTTTCGACCGGGTGCCAGGTAGTTTTTATTTCCTGGCAATCCATGATGAAATAAGGCGACTGGCCATCTTTGTCAAACCAATCCACTTCATCATAAAACACGATTCTCTTAACGTTTAGAGCGGATTTCTCACGCATCATGGACTGAGTATTAGAATCTTTTTCGGAGTAAATGGTTGCATTCACATCCATGTGTTCAACGAACCACGAAGCCAACTCTGAGGGTTTACCTGTTAAAATATTGATAACTCCGGCAGGAAGGTCGGAAGAGTTCAATACTTCCGCAAAGGTGACAGCACAAAGCGGCTTCTTCTCGCTGGCGAGTACTACGCAGGTATTTCCACCGGCAATTACGGGGGCGATCACCGATACGAGTCCGAGCAGCGCGTTCGATTGCGGGGCAACTATGCTCACTACTCCCATTGGTTCTGGAACGGAAAAATTGAAATGCGGAGTCGCAACGGGGTTTACTGCACTGAAGATCTGCTGGTATTTGTCACACCAGCCAGAGTAATAGATCAACCGGTCGATGGCGGTGTTGACTTCCTTCTCTGCTTTCTGTCTGGACGAATCCTGTTGCATTAATTCATCAATGAACTGCGACTTCCTTCCTTCGAGCATTTC
>CBINHQ010000469.1:0-2410 GCA_966250475.1 uncultured Chitinophagaceae bacterium | reverse complement strand
CGCACCGCTGTAGGAAAAGCAAAACGCGGAGGATTCAGATTCTACCGCCCCGACGATCTAGCCATTGAAGTCATTAAAGGACTCATGGCCTCAGTTCCCCAATTGGAGCCAACTCGCGTCGACGATGTAATCGTTGGCAACGCGGTCCCCGAAGCAGAGCAGGGACTCCAATTCGGAAGAATCATCTCCGCAAGGGCATTGGGATTCGACGTGCCTGGCGTGACAGTCAACAGGTACTGCGCATCAGGACTCGAGACTATCGCAATGGCAACCGCGAAGATCAGGATGGGAATGGCCGACTGCATCATCGCCGGCGGAACAGAAAGCATGAGTCTCGTTCCAACTTCCGGTTGGAAGACGGTTCCATCTTACAGCATTGCCAAAGACGATCCCGATTATTACATCGGAATGGGCCTCACCGCAGAAGCAGTAGCGAAGCAATACAATGTAAGCCGCGAAGACCAGGATGAGTTTTCCTACCATTCACACCAGAAGGCATTGAACGCGATTAAGAACGGATATTTCAAAGATGGGATTCTTCCTATCAATGTTGAAGAGACTTACGTCGATGAAAACGGAAAGCGAAAGAAAAGAAATTATGTAGTTGATACAGACGAAGGCCCAAGAGCCGATACCTCAATGGAAGCACTCGCTAAACTAAAGCCCGTGTTCGCTGCAGGTGGAGTTGTCACTGCGGGCAATTCATCCCAGACCTCAGACGGCGCCGCCTTCGTTATTGTTATGGGTGAGAAAATGATGAACGAACTCGGCCTCAAACCCATAGGCAGACTCCTTGCATCTGCCGTTGCAGGAGTGCCTCCAAAGATTATGGGCATCGGACCTGTAGCCGCAATTCCTAAAGTGTTGAAGCAATCCGGAATGAATCTTTCCGATATCGACCTCATCGAACTCAACGAAGCTTTCGCTTCACAGTCGCTGGCAGTTATTCGCGAAGCCGGACTCGATCCTTCCAAAGTGAATATAAATGGAGGCGCCATCGCACTCGGCCACCCGCTTGGGTGCACAGGATGCAAACTCACCGTGCAGATCCTTCATGACATGAAGCGCCTCAACAAAAAATATGGAATGGTAACCGCATGCGTCGGCGGTGGCCAGGGAATAGCCGGCATCATCGAAAACATCAATTAGCTCTCGCTAATTAAACCATCATCGTAATTGGATTCTCAAGGAATTTCTTGAGCGTCTGCAGAAACGCTGCGCCCGTAGCTCCATCCACACTCCTGTGGTCGCAGCTCAGCGTCACCTTCATGAAATTGCTCACACCAAATCCTTCTCCCTTCTTTACCACCACTTCGCGAATTCTTCCAACCGCAAGTATGCAACTGTCAGGAGGATTGATGATTGCAGTAAATTCATCGATATCCATCATCCCAAGATTTGAGATGGTGAAAGTATTGCCCGAAAATTCATTGGGCTGAAGTTTCTTGTTTCTTGCACGGCCACTCAACTCTTTGCTTTCAGCCGCAATCTGAGATAAAGTCTTCTGATCTGCAAAACGAATCACCGGCACTATGAGTCCGTCTTCTATCGCCACTGCAATGCCTATGTGAATATGATGATGCCTGCGAATCTTATCACCCATCCATGATGCATTGATAGCAGGATGCTGGCGCAATGCTATCGCGCATGCTTTTACCACGAGGTCATTGAAACTGATCTTCGCTGGACTAATCTCATTCATCTGCGAACGCGAAGCCATCGCGTTGTCCATGTTGATGTCCATCGTCAGGTAGAAATGTGGTGCAGTGAACTTGCTTTCACCCAACCTCTTCGCTATTACGTTCCTTACCTGTGAATTTGGAATATCTGTGTAACCTTCTTCTCCCGCCGGAGCAAACGGCTGTACTGCAGGAGCAGATTTCTCTTCAGTTGTTGTAGCACCGGGCTTGTAGCTGTCCACATCCGCCTTCACAATCCTTCCACCATCACCCGAACCTTTCAGTTTGCTGATGTCAATTCCCTTCTCCGCCGCCAGCTTCTTCGCAAGTGGAGAAGCTTTTATTCTTCCATTTGATGTTGATGATGCAGAAACCTCTTCCTTCTGCTGCTCCTGTGTTTCCTCTTTAGTTGTTTCTTTCGCGGCAGGCTCCTCTTCCGCCGGTGCGCTTTCCGCGCTTCCTTTGGATGCAGCTACAATCGCGTCTACATCAACCTTGTCCTTATCTCCAATTATGCAAAGCAGGGCATTCACCGCAATCTTCTCCCCCTTCTTCGCACCCTGGTATAACAATGTTCCATTCTTGTAACTCTCGAGTTCCATTGTGGCCTTATCGGTCTCAATCTCTGCAAGCACATCACCCTTCTTCACCGTGTCACCGACATTCTTCAGCCAACCCGCAATCACACCTTCAGTCATCGTATCACTCAACCTTGGCATCAACACCACTTC
>CBINHQ010000468.1:0-2413 GCA_966250475.1 uncultured Chitinophagaceae bacterium | reverse complement strand
AGTACTGTGCCCGCAATCAACTTCACATCTGTTCCTGCAAACAATGTGAGTTTCGCGTGGACTAACAACAACCCTTCAATCGGTCTTGGCGTTTCGGGTTCGAATGGCATACCTGCTTTCATCGCTACAAATAGTTCTAATCCTGAAACAGTGATCACTGGATTGATAAACGTAACTCCAACCTATACGTTCTATGGTGTGAGTTGCCAGGGAAATGCTGAAGCATTCACCATTTCCGTTCTGCCCACAGTTACGATCGATGATTTCACCGACCTCATTGTTTGTACAGGAACAACAATCCCATCAATCACACCTGTACATCATGCCGCGCCTTCCGCGGGAGCATCAATTGTTTACAACTGGCAGGTGATAGGTTCTGGCATCACGCTTCCATCGACTGGCAGCGGAACTTCGATTCCTTCTTTCATCACTATCAATAATGGAACAAGCGATCTCGTTGCAACAGTTATAGTCACGCCCGTGTTCCAATTCAATGGAAAAAGTTGTGAGGGAGAACCTCAATCCTGTACGGTAACTGTTAAGTCCGCAACCCCCGATGCAAGCGGCGGACCCGATGTGGTGCTTTGCGCTGCAGGTAGCTACACCATGCAGGCTACACCTCAAAGCGGCGTCACAGGTTTGTGGACTCAATACTCAGGACCAGCAGCAGTCATCAATAATGCGACTGATCCTGATGCGATCATCTCCGGATTACAACCAGGACAAGTGTATGAATTCATCTGGACGGTGACCGGGTTTGCATCTTGTCCTGCTACCACCGATACCGTTCGCATCGATGTGAAAGAAGAACTTTCGAATTCCATCAACACCGCAACTCAAACAATTTGTTTCGGGCAATCGGTTACAATCGATGGCGCCACACCTACAGGCGGCAATGGCACCTACAATTACCAATGGGAGATGAGCGCCGACCAGGTGAACTGGACCGTGATAACTGGTCAGGTTGGTGAAGACCTTACGTTCAGTCCTACTGAGACAGTCTACATCCGCCGCATTGTGAGTTCTCCGCCCTGTATGAATGCAAGTATGGAGGCAATGGTCGTCGTGCAGCCCGCGATTTCATCCAATGCAATTTCCGCGGATCAATCCGTTTGTATCAACAATCCCGCAGCATTGCTGCAAGGCACAACACCTGCAGGTGGAAATGGAGTTTATTCATTCCAATGGCAGCAGTCGACTGATGGCGGTTCAACCTGGACTGATATCACAAGTGCACAGGGCATGGATTTCGATCCCGGCGTGATGACTGTTACTACAAAGTATCGCAGGATCGTCACCACCAGCCTTTGCGCAGGCAGTCAAAGCAGCATTAGCAATGAAGTAACCATCACCGTTAATCCAGATGCGGAAGCACTGTTTATTCCTACTGCGGATACCTCATGCGCTCCTTTCAATTTAAATGCTACAGTCATTGGCCTTCAGCCTTTTCCCGACAAGAATGAATTTTACAACTGGTATGCAGACGGTACATTCATTGGAGCAGGCGTTTCATTCCCGGGATACACGATTACAGGTGCTGGACAAACTGTGGAGATAAAACTCGTCGTCACCAGTCCATACGGTTGCAAGAGCGATAGCATGAGTCATGTGTTCGCTACTCCAATCGAACCAAATCCTTCATTCACGTATTCACCCGCAAGTGGCTGCGGTCCTTTGATGGTGAGTTTTACGAATACTACACCATTGATCGGTGAGTTCACCTACCATTGGGATTTCGGAAACGGACAGACATCGACAGATCCACAACCGGGAAGCATTGAATTCCTTCCCAATCCAACCTTTGGCGATACAACTTACAACGTTACTCTTTCTGCCATCACGCAGTGCACCACAATCGTCGTCACGCATCCTGTTACTGTGCATTCAAAACCGAAGGCATTGTTTGCGCCTAATGTTTCAGTGGGCTGTTCACCAATGACCGTATCATTCAACAATACCTCGTTGGGCATTGGCAACAATTACATCTGGGACTTCGGTGATGGAAGCGTACCTGTTACAACTAATGGGCCCGACCCCGTTTCGCATACATTTTATTCGGGAATTCAGGATACATTCTTTGTGCAGCTTGTAGCAATCAACCAATGCGGAAGTGATACGCTAAGATATGCGATCGTGGTTTCGCCAAACGCAATACAACTCGACTATGCAATCAACGGTAATGAATTCTCAGGCTGTACGCCACATACGGTTCAGTTCATAAACAATTCCAGCGGCGCTACTCTTTTCACCTGGGACTTCGGCGATAACAACATCATCAGCACGACTGATAACATCGACACGATCACGCACACTTACCTTGTGCCCGGAACCTATACTGTTACACTCACAGCAACCAATGGCTGTTCGGATACAAGCTCTGTGGAGACAATCATCGTCTACCCACTTCCCGAAT
>CBINHQ010000467.1:0-2419 GCA_966250475.1 uncultured Chitinophagaceae bacterium | reverse complement strand
ACAAAGGCAATACTGTTCGCTTCAAGATCAAGACAAACGAATCAAGCTATTCTGTAAAGATCTTCCGCCTCGGCTGGTACAATGGCGATGGCGCAAGATTCATCACGAATGCCACCATCACGGCTTCGCTTCCGCAAATACAACCCGATCCCATCACCAACACTACTACAGGTCTCGTTGACTGCGGCAACTGGTCGGAGTCAGCTCGCTGGGATATTCCGGATGAAGCTGTATCCGGCATCTATATCGCAAGATTGAAACGCCACGATACAAACGGCGCGAGTCACATCGTGTTCGTAGTGCGTGACGACGAAAGCAATTCCGATCTCATCTTCCAAACCTCCGATGCCACCTGGCACGCATACAATGTGTACGGAGGAAACAGTCTTTACACAGGCGCTACTTCACTTCCTGCGGGACATGCATCGCACGTGAGCTACAATCGTCCCTTCCTCAACAGGATTGGCGGCGGTGGAGGCGGACCGGGCGCTGATTATCTCTTCAATGCAGAGTATCCCATGCTTCGCTTCCTCGAGCGCAATGGATACGATGTCTCTTACATGGCAAATGTGGATGCAGCGCGTGAAGGTTCGCTCATCCAGAATCATAAAGTATTTCTTTCAGTGGGCCATGATGAATACTGGTCGAAGGAACAGCGCGATGCTGTGGAAGCCGCGCGCAATGCAGGCGTTCACCTCGCATTCTTCAGTGGCAATGAAGTGTATTGGAAGACGCGTTGGGAAAACAGCGCCGACGGATCTAACACTCCTTTCCGCACGCTCGTGTGTTACAAGGAAGGCATACTCGGTGAGAATGTCTGCGGCGGCAAATGCGATCCTTCTCCTGAATGGACCGGTCTCTGGAGAGGAGGATGTAGTTATCCTGGCGGCAATGCTTGTCTTCCCGAGAATGGTTTAACCGGACAGATAAGCTGGCATAATTCAACAACCACGCTTGAGGTTCCCTCTGATTACAGCGCTCTTCGCTTTTGGAGGCATACCAGTGTGGCTTCACTTTCTCCCGGCAACACGGCCGTGATGCCGAATGGCACACTCGGTCACGAATGGAACTGGGAGCAATATCCCGATTCATATCCCAATGGTCGCATCACGATGTCGAGCACCACGAGGGATGGACATACGCACAAGCTTTCATTGTATCGTCATTCATCCGGTGCGCTGGTCTTTGGCGCGGGCACCATTCAGTGGGCCTGGGGACTCGACGATTTTCATGATGGCATTGGCGGAGGCACGAGCCAGGATATGCAGCAGGCGACGGTCAACCTGCTTGCTGACATGGGCGTGCAGCCGGAAACGTTGATGGATGAGCTTACCGAAGTGCATGAATCAACAGATATAACTCCTCCTGTCTCGAACATCACATCACCTGTGGATGGTCTCAGCATTCCTGCCTTTCCCAATCCTGTCATCTCCGGTACTGCATCAGATGTAGGCGGTGCAGTTGGCGGAGTGGAAGTCTCTGTTGATGGAGGTGTGACATGGAGAGCGGCGGAAGGAACAACGAATTGGACATTCACATGGACTCCTACTACGATGGGTGCCACTGTGGTGAAGGTGCGTGCGATTGACGACTCCGGTAACATTGGTGCGGGAAGCAGCACCATCAATCTTAACATACAGGATCCGCAGTGTCCCTGCACGATCTTCCAGCCAACGGATGAGCCTGCAGTGGAGAATCATACTCCGGGAGGAATTGAAGTCGGCATGAAGTTCAGGGCTTCATTCGATGGATACATCTGGGGACTTCGTTTCTACAAGATGCCGAATGATGTGGGTCCGCACGTGGCAACCATCTGGACACTCGATGGCAACATCGTGGCAAGGCTTACATTCAAGAATGAAACTGCATCCGGCTGGCAGCAGACGATGTTTGGTTCACCCGTTTCGATCCAGGGCAATACAACATACGTTGTATCGTATCATAGTCCGAGTGGTTACTACGCGGAGACAGATCCATTCTTCATTCTCGGACCTGTTGTGAACGGACCACTCACGGCGATCGCGAAGACTGATCCCGATGGACCGAATGGCGTGTACCTCCCGACTTCTACGCCTTCGTTCCCGACGTTCAATTATTCATCCGAGAACTATTGGCTCGATGTGGTCTATCATACGCTCGATGGTCCGGATGAGGTACCGCCTTCCGTATTCGCGCACACTCCGGCGAATGGCGCTACGGGAATTAATGTGAATGCGAACATCACGGTTCAGTTTGATGAGCCGATGGATCCCGCTTCGATCAATTCTTCAAACTTCGAATTGCGTGATGGATCGAATAATCTCATTGCATGCAATGTCACTTATGATGATGTGACGAATACGGCCGTCATAAACCCGAACACGATGCTGAACTTCCTTTCTCCGTATTCAGTCACTGTGAAGGGAGGACTCAGCGGCGC
>CBINHQ010000466.1:0-2421 GCA_966250475.1 uncultured Chitinophagaceae bacterium | reverse complement strand
CGGATTCTACTCCAGGGAGCTCTATTTTCTCGAACTGCTGAAGACCGGCGGAAATATACAGGCCCCCTGTGTGAACCGCAGCGAGGAGTACACGAGTATCGAGGGTAACGAAGTGTTTACGGGATTCATTCACATAAAAGGCTTGCAGGCACGTCTCGTGGAGATTATTCTCGAAGAAAGAAAATTGAATGGACCCTTCCTTCACCTGCAGGATTTCATCGAGCGAACGAATGGGGGATTGGAGCAATTGAACACGCTCATCAGCATCGGTGCTTTTCGTTTTACAGGAAAGACAAAGAAGCAGTTGCTGTGGGAGGCAAACTTTCTTCAGAAGAAGAATCAGCCGGAGTTACATTCGGGTCCTGCTTTGTTTGAAGAGCCTCCGTTGGAGTTCACATTGCCGAAACTGGAAGATCATCCGATCGATGATCTCTATGATGAGATGGAGATCCTGGGCTTTACGTTATCGAATCCTTTCGCGTTGGTGGATGATGATGCATCGAAATACATAAAGGCGCGTGATCTCCATAAGCATCAGGATAAAATCGTTACCGTGCTTGCATACTTCATCGCCCGCAAGCATGTAGTGACAAAGTACAATGATGAGATGTTCTTCGGAACCTTCGTGGATTCCGACCTCGACTGGATCGATACCGTTCACTTTCCCGACACCGCAAAGGCATATCCATTACACACCGGCGGATTCTACCGGATGACGGGAAAGGTGGTGGAAGATTTCGGTGTATTTAGTCTCGAAGTGCAGAAGATGATTCGTGTGGGATATAAACAACGCAGATATGTTAACTTATGATCGTCATATCGTTCATATGGACCTGGATAGCTTCTTTGTTTCGGTGGAGCAGCTTCGTAATCCGAAACTTATTGGAAAGCCTGTGCTGATCGGCGGCAACAGCCAGCGTGGCGTGGTGGCGGCATGCAGCTATGAGGCTCGTAAGTTTGGCATTCACAGCGCTATGCCCATGCAGGCGGCATTGCGGTTGTGCCGCGAGGCGATTGTGGTGAAAGGAGATTATGAGGCGTACAGCAAGATATCGGGTTTGGTAACGGAAGTGATTGGTGATTCGGTGCCGTTATTTGAGAAAGCTTCCATCGATGAGTTTTACATCGACCTCACGGGAATGGAGCGATTCTTCGGCTGCAAGCTCTTTACCGATAATCTCAAGAAAAAAGTGCGTAAGGAAAGCGGTCTCACCATTTCGTATGGACTTGCTTCGAATAAACTCATCAGCAAAGTGGCGACTAATGAGGCCAAGCCCAATGGGCAACTTGAAATTCCATTCGGACATGAGAAACCTTTTCTTGCACCGTTGGGTATTATGAAGATTCCCGGCATTGGAAAGGAGACCGGCTATAAACTTTTGAAGATGGGAGTTGAGACCGTGCGCGTGCTAAGCGAAATACCGGTTGAGCTATTGCAAAACCTCCTCGGAAAAAACGGGGCGAGGCTTTGGCGAAACGCGAATGGAATTGATGAGAGTCCCGTGATTCCTTACCATGAGCAGAAATCTATTTCCACTGAGAGAACATATCAGCAGGACACCATCGATGTCGCGTTTCTTCATGGCGAACTCGTACGTATGACAGAAAAAATTGCGTTCGAACTACGAAGACAGAATCGTCTTACAGGCTGCGTGACTGTTAAGATAAGGTATTCTGATTTTGAAACTCACGACATGCAGCGTTCCATTCCTTACACCAATGCCGATCATGTGTTGCTGAAGACGGCAAAGGAGATATTCAATCGCCTTTACGATCGCCGCATGCTGGTGAGATTGATCGGCATTCGCTTTACCAACCTGATTCCTGGCACCTACCAAATCAGTCTCTTTGATGATACAGAAGAATCGATACAACTCTACCAGGCGATTGACAGCGTGAAAAAAAGATTCGGTGAAAAAATATTGATGAGAGCGGCGGGCGCTACAAGTGAGTAAACGAATCGACGAAAATAAAAAGAAGTGGGGTTCACTCTGCATTGATTGAGCTTACGGGCTCACCTTGCGAATAGTCCCCACCTCTTGTTACTTAGTTGACGCTCCGAAGAATTATTGATGAAGCCGCCAACAGCTAATAGCTAATCCTAAGATAAGAAAGACTTCTTAATTTTGAAAGGAATGTGGACAACAAATAATCAGTCAATTCGCCAATTTGAATTAATCAATTATCAATTAACAAATTAAAATGTGTTATTATAATGGCGCTAAAGTGCTTAAGGAGCCCTATGTGAGAGTTGGTCATGTAGAAAAGCTTGTTTCGAAGTATGATTTTCTTACAAAACCGTTACACATTGGCTTCGAATATGGAAATGCGCCGGTACTGAAACGAATTGAAGATAAAAAAGACTTCGAGATCGTGCGTCAGAAGGCGGCGATCGACGCGGAGGCTGCGGTCATCGACGCC
>CBINHQ010000465.1:0-2429 GCA_966250475.1 uncultured Chitinophagaceae bacterium | reverse complement strand
ATCAAACAGTTTGCGATTGTTTCTCACAAACTTAAGTTGACCATATTCTGTTGTCACGAATTGATTGAGTGGATACTTCTTCGATCCGATGATGACTGAGCTGTCTTTAGTTGAGAAACGGAAGTCAACGCGTTGTACCGGCCGAATAGCATCAGGATTTGCAACGATAATTTTTACAGGAGAAGTAGCATAGGCCGATTTGGGAGCCATGTCTACATCTTCATAGAATGTGGCGTAGAGATGTAGATTCTTTGCCACATCCTCCATTAGCATGCGCGATTTGAGAACTTCGATTTCGTTCTCAATGATCTTCTTTCCGGAAAGCTGATCAAGCTCTTCCATCATCTGCGGATCGTAAGTACCTTTCGTCTCATCCTTGATCATGATTGCCGCGGTAGCTTCATACATGGGTGTGGTGGTACGGAGGTAAAACCATGCGCAGAACAGGCAGACCGGAATGAACACAAGAAAGACAGGCCAGTACGGAAGGAACTTGAAAGCGAGTTCCGCAATGAGCCCTTTTTGCTCTCGGGTGGTAGGTTTTAAACGTTGATTACCTGCTTGCATAGATCGGTTTTAGGGTATTATTCGGGATTACTTATCATTCATGGTTTGATAGGCTATCAACGCAAGTGAGAGTCCGCTCATCACAATAGGTATCCACTGCATTCCACGGCTCGTGCTTGCGATCTTGGTTTTATTCGGTTCTACATAAACGATATCGCCGGATTTCAGGTAATAATATGGAGAGGTGAATAGCTCACCTGAATTAAGATCTACTCTTTCAATAATCTTCTGTTCATTCTCTTCGCGGATAATCATCACATTGTTTCGACGAGCATAAATGGTCAAATCGCCTGCCAAACCAATTGCCTCCAGCAAAGAGACCTTTTCATTGGGGATCGTCACCACGGTGGGACTGTTTACTTCGCCAAGTACGGTGACACGGAAATTTGCGAAACGAACGGTAACGATTGGGTCTAGCAAGAGCTCCCTCGTAACCAGTGCGTTTGTAATTGTATCTTTCAGCTGCTTCTTGGTAAGGCCTTCTGCCTTAATGTTGCCAAGAATAGGAAATTGGATGAAACCATCTGTATTGACCAGGTATCCGGTCGGCGCAGCCTGAGCTGTGGCTCCGGCTCCTGTTGCAGGCGCATTCGGTGCATTGAAGATTGCCGATGCGTCTGGATTAAGACTGCTTACATTTATACTCAACAGATCATTCTTCTGAATGATCGATTCGGGTAACGGTGTATTCGATTCGATCGTGCCTTCCTTCACACCATAGAAGTAGGTTGCCTTCTTAGTGTTCGAACATGAAGTAAAAACCATAATCGCAGCAGTCAGTAACAAAGTCACCCGGGTACCAGTCCAAAAATTCATAAACATGTTTTGCTTCCGAATAAGTAAATAATTGCCTGTCAAAAAAAATAGCCTGTCAAAAAGACGCTAATCTTTTTTGCACCAATCAGAATAATAAACTTTAGAGATTGTTCAGAAGATTTGGAACCACCGTGTTATGTGGACTTCAATAGGAAGGACTGAATTGTGACACAAAATAGAAATTAATTGAAATACCGTTATGTTCTTTTTTGTTCAGAAAAATTAATTGACATTCAGGCCGGTAAGGAAAGTAATCGCCTGTAGCCGGTTTCCTTCACCAATTCCTGCAACTGCTGATTCCTGGTATTTCTCCGCGCTGGTTCTGACAGCAGTTTTATGATGCTGCTGTACTTCTTCGCGAAGGAATAATAGGTGATCACCCTGTTCGCGGCAGGACGTTTCTTTTTCTTCAGACTTCCCTTTCTCGAATAGGCAAAATCCTCCCAGAGGTTGAAGAGGCTGTTTTTGTCTTGCCCCGAAGCGGAGAGGTACGACTTCCCATGCCAGATGTACTCATTTCCTTCTTCCAGGTTGCCGGTGAGCAGGAGTGCCTCGCAGATGATGAGCTCGAAATCGGGGAACGAGAAGGCCGAGTCTTCACGATTGGCCTTGATCGCTCCATGGTATTTCTTCGCCTCGGCGAGAATCCTGTCGATCGGCTCTCCCTGCACATGGGCGCCATAAATCTTTGCAGCAATAAGCCTGCCGAGGATGTGCTGCGGATAATATGTGGCGCCGCTCAACTCACTCAACTCACTGAGATGCTTCTCCAAATGTTCGTTGTTGCGAGTGAGCCAATACCTGAATACCTGAATTGAATGTGCGAATATCCTGCCTTCATCGGTGTTGTTGCAACGGAGGTAGTGTCTCAATCCTTCACCGAAATATCCATTCAGCCTGTCGAGGTTCACCATCTTCTCATAATAATAACATTGCCCTGTTGGTGTCTTTGCAATTTCACGCTGAAACTTATCGATGATGGAAGGATTGCGTTCGAGGAATACGATGGTCTGCTCCACAATAGGGTAGAAGATCTTCTCCTGGTT
>CBINHQ010000464.1:0-2430 GCA_966250475.1 uncultured Chitinophagaceae bacterium | reverse complement strand
ACAAGCTTGCCCGGATGAAAATCGGGGCGGGCTCCTCATCCCTCATCTCTCATCCCTAAATCCAGTTGTCAATTAACTATCCATGTGCACAGCAGAACTCTCATCAAATCAAATTTTGCTTTACTCCCACATAATTACATATGGAGGTGGAGCGAATGCGTCGATAACGGAGCAGATACGGGATGAGATTGAGTCGATGTGGAATGAGCCGATGGTCTATCTTGGTGTTGAAGGTGAGTCGAGAAGAGTTAGATTCAAAATAACGGCATCGTTTCAACCTAACCTTCAACCGGAGGAAGTTCTTCGAAACACTGATCCGCGGAATAATTTTATCAGAATTGAAGATTATGCAAGTGGCAACATTTCCTACGTGGATGGACTCGGTTGCAACTCAGGATACTTCAAGACGGAGAATCTGTATGTAGGTTCCACAACAGCGGCGCATGAATATGGTCACACACTTGGGTTGGACCATCCGGCCGATACCGATCTTAGGGGAAAAGGCACACCTGGCATTATGTATCCGCGGGGCACGCTCGTTGATCCGCAGTTTCAATACAATCCTGATGGTCGCGCAGGCGATAGCAGCAATGGCGGCACGATGCATCCAAAATATCGAAAGGTTCAACCTGGTGATATACTGAACCTGCGATTGCAACGACTCAGGTATCGGAAGGGTGTTGCGATATTGGGAGCGTTTACGAACAGGTGGCATGAAGCGCACGGTTAGATCTCAAACCAAACCCCAAACTCCAAACCCCAAACTTCAAACAGTTTGGGGTTTGGGGTTTGGAGTTTGGGGGTATCTTCGGTCAAATTTCCCTATGCATATTTTGCAAACACCAAGATTAATTCTCAGGGGACTGGAGCCTTCTGATGATGAAGTGATCTTTCAGCTTCGTTCGAGTGAGGAAGTAAACAAGTATCTCGAGCGGAAGGCTGCGGAAACAATTGAAGATGCAAGGACTCACATGAGGAGGATACTTGAAGGTCCCGACCTTTTTTTCTGGGGGTTGGAAATTAGGGATGAGAAGAGGCTTATCGGCACCATTTGTTTGTGGAATCTTGAAAGAGATAAGAATACAGCTGAAATCGGTTATGAACTACTGCCCTCATACCATGGACGGGGATTGATGGATGAGGCCATCAAGGCTGTAGTGGAGTATGCATTCAATACAATGAAGCTGGACTCAATAACTGCGTGGACGCACAAGGAAAATGTGGCATCATTTCGCCTACTCGAGAAAAACGGATTCACATTGAGTAAGGAAGAACGCGGGAATATCGATCCGATGATTGTGTATGAATTGAAAGGAAGAGATTAATTAACCCCCGAAACTTCTACACTCTTATCTATCTTCAGCACCAGTCCCTGCAATACCTTGCCTGGTCCGACTTCTTTGAAGATGGTAGCGCCATCACGGATCATTGCCTGCACGCTTTGTGTCCAGCGCACGGCTCCAGTTAACTGATCGATGAGATTTTGTTTGATTTCTTCGCGATCCATAACTCCGCGCGCGACTACATTCTGGTAAACTGCGCAGGAAGGAGTATGAAAAGTGGTGGATTCAATTGCGGCGCGCAACTCAGCTTTGGCGGGTTCCATTAGCGGTGAGTGAAATGCTCCTCCGACAGGAAGAGGGAGCGCACGTTTAGCGCCAGCGGCCTTCATGCGTTCGCATGCGATTTCGATTCCTTTCATTGTGCCGCTGATCACAAGCTGACCGGGACAGTTATAATTTGCGGGGACTACAATCTCACCGGTTTCCTGTTGTATTTGTGCGCAGACTTCTTCAACTTTCTCATCGGCGAGACCAAGCACGGCAGCCATCGTAGAAGGGTTCATGTCGCAAGCCTTTTGCATGGCGCCGGCACGAATTGATACGAGAGTAAGAGCGTCTTCAAAGCTTAGTGTGCCATTGGCAACCAGTGCAGAGAATTCACCGAGTGAATGGCCGGCCACCATGTCGGGGCGTTCATTTTCGATGCTCTTGAAGGCCATGATTGAATGAAGAAACACGGCAGGCTGAGTGACTCTGGTCTGCTTCAGGTCTTCTTCTGTGCCACTGAACATTACATCGGAGATGCGAAATTGCAGAATCTCGTTTGCCTGTTCGAACAATTTCTTGGCAAATGCGCTGTTGTCGTAATGTTCCTTCCCCATCCCTGGAAATTGCGAGCCCTGGCCAGGGAAAATATATGCGTGTTTCATGTGTTGGTCTTAGGCGAACAAAAATGCCACAAACTGTTTAACAAAAAAAATCTTTTAGCGTTTCGTTCATTAACAGCGATTTACCTGTTCAGGTTCGCGGAGATCAGTTTAAGAAATTCGCTTCGGGTGGAATTCTTATGGAATTCGCCGTCGAATGCGGAGGTGGTGGTAATTGAATTTTGTTTCTGCACCCCGCGCATCATCATGCAAAGATGCTG
>CBINHQ010000463.1:0-2431 GCA_966250475.1 uncultured Chitinophagaceae bacterium | reverse complement strand
AGGGATAAGGACTGCTTGTCAACGGGTGCAGCAGAACTGCTTAGTTGAGTCTGCAGCCTTATACTTTTTACCTGAGGTTTAAAATAGGCTTGCAGAGCCACAAGGCTACTGCTGATAGGAGTTTAATCCTCTGTGATTATTAAAACAATCTTCTTATCGGTTAACTTAAAAAAATAGCAAAGTTCTGGATCCTTGTGCAGCGATTCCTTTTACATAGGACCGTTGACCGTAAACCGTTGACCGTAAACCGTTGACCGTGTCTATGATTTGGAGACTCAATTCTTTTCATAATTACTATTACTGCGATCTATGGATGACGGTTAACGGTCAACGGTTAACGGTCAACGATCTGCTTTTGCCGAATCTCTAATAACCAATTGCAAAGCCAATTTCCATAAGGTCGGATTTTTCCCGGAAAAATTGTCGATGGACAGAAAATTTTCTGAAACTGTTCTCCCAGATGCGGTAATTTGGGGAGCAAGTCTCACTGTAGTTTCCGCCCAACTGCCATTGGAAGCAAAGAGTAAATGATGCGATCACGCAGCAGACCTTGTCAAAATCGAAAACAGGATGAAACAGGAAGTATTAAGGGTAAATGATTCGGATAATGTACTGGTGGCATTGAAGAGCCTTGCCGCTGGAACAGTCGTTTCTTTCAATGGATCGGAATATAAGCTGAAGGATGCGATTCCTCCCAAGCATAAATTTTTCATGAGGGATATGAACCCGGGCGATAAGGTTACGATGTACGGAGTGCTAGTGGGAACAATGAGGGAGGCAGCATCGGCGGGATCATTGATGACGACAAAGAACGTAAGCCACGATGCCGCGCCTTACGAGTACAAGGCACATCAATATTCATGGAAGGCGCCGGATGTGTCGCGATACAGCGATAAAGTCTTCATGGGTTATCATCGTGAAGACGGGAGAGTAGGGACAGCAAATTACTGGCTCTTTATTCCGACTGTATTTTGCGAGAATCGTAATCTCGATGTGATTCGCGAGGCCTTGCACAACGAATTGGGCTATGCAGTCACGGACAAGTACAAGCGCAAGGCGAGGAAACTTCGGGAATCATTTCTCAGCGGAAAAGATATTTCGACGATTGACTTAGAATTAGTCCAGGAGGATCCGAATGGCGAACGCGTTTTTCCTAATGTGGATGGAATAAAATTTCTCAATCATCAGGGAGGCTGCGGTGGCACGAGGCAAGACGCTGAAGTGCTGAGTAAATTATTAGCTGCGTATGCTACGCATCCAAATGTGGGGGGTGTGACGATCATGAGCCTGGGTTGCCAGCATTTACAGACAAAACAATTACTGGAGGATATTAAATCGAGGAGCAAGGGGTTCTCGAGGCCATTGCTCGTGTTCGAACAGCAGCAATCACAAAGTGAAGAGCAGTTGATAACGGAAGCAATACGCAAGACCTTTGAGGGTCTCATCAGTATAAATGAATTGAAAAGGAAGCCTGCGCCACTTAGCAAACTCACCATTGGCGTGAAGTGCGGAGGTAGCGATGGCTTCAGTGGCATTTCAGCTAATCCTGCCGTGGGTTATTGTTCCGATCTACTGGTGGCGCTTGGAGGAACCGTTTTGCTGGCCGAGTTCCCAGAACTTTGTGGAACGGAGCAGGAACTCATCGACCGAACAACGAACGAAGAGGCTGCAAGAAAATTCATGAGGTTGATGAGTAGTTATAGTGATGCGGCTGCGCGTGCGGGTTCAGGTTTTCACATGAATCCATCTCCAGGCAACATTCGTGATGGATTGATCACGGATGCAATGAAGAGTGCCGGTGCGGTGAGAAAAGGCGGTACTTCCCCTGTTGTAGACGTACTTGACTACACAGAGCCTGCAATGAAGAAGGGATTGAATCTCGTTTGCACACCAGGCAATGATGTGGAAGCAACAACCGGAAAGGCGGCGAGTGGAGCGACGCTAATATTATTCACAACAGGACTCGGCACTCCAACGGGTAATCCTGTTTGTCCTACGATTAAAATTGCAACAAACTCTGCGCTTGCGAGAAGAATGAGTGACATAATCGATATCGATACCGGACCGATAATCGAGGGAGAGAAGACGATTGAAGAAATGGGCGAAGAAATTTTAGAATACTGCATACGCGCGGCAAGCGGCGAAGTGACACCGAACGCGGTTAGATTGAATCAGGATGACTTCATCCCCTGGAAGCGCGGCGTTTCATTATGATGACAGAACTGCCCAGGGTCTCTCAGAATAAAATGCGATAGAGAATCTTCACTAATCCTTGTCACGTCTTTTGTGGCCGGACCATTATACGCGGATTTAGTATGATTGCTTATGATGTGTTATGATCAAACCCTTGGGCACAAAATCTGTGTTCATCCGTCCAATCCGTCTAAATCCGTGTCCAAAAAATCCGTGGCCACTGTTTAATTTTTAGCCA
>CBINHQ010000462.1:0-2440 GCA_966250475.1 uncultured Chitinophagaceae bacterium | reverse complement strand
CTGCACCAGCGCGTGGTCGGACAAGACGAAGCGATCACCGCCGTTGCCGATTCCATTCGAAGAAGTCGCGCTGGACTTAGCGATCCGCGCAAGCCCATCGGCTCATTCATCTTCCTCGGTACAACCGGTGTAGGTAAGACCGAACTTGCCAAGGCTCTTGCCGACTATCTCTTCGACGACGAACGCATGATGACGAGAATCGACATGAGCGAATACCAGGAGAAACATTCCGTCTCCCGTCTCGTTGGTGCACCTCCCGGGTATGTAGGTTACGAAGAAGGTGGTCAGCTCACCGAAGCTGTTCGCAGAAAGCCTTACAGCGTGGTGCTGCTCGATGAGATTGAGAAAGCGCATCCCGATGTGTGGAATATCTTACTACAGGTCCTTGATGACGGACGCCTCACAGATAACAAAGGCAGGGTAGTAAACTTCAAGAACACCATCATCATCATGACAAGCAACATCGGTAGTCACCTCATACAGGATCATTTCGATTCTGTCAACGAACAGAATGTTGAAGAGGTTACCGATAAAGCCAGAGCTGAAGTAATGAATCTCCTTAGGCAAACCATAAGGCCCGAATTCCTAAACAGGGTTGATGAGATCATAATGTTCTCTCCACTGATGAGAAAAGAGATTATGGGCATTATCCGCATCCAGTTGAATGCACTGAAAGAACTTGTCGCGAAGAGTAACATACAACTCGAGTTCAGTGATTACGCACTCGAATTTCTCTCCGAGCAAGGCTTTGATCCGCAGTTTGGAGCCAGACCCCTGAAGAGACTTATTCAAAAAGAGATAGTGAATGAACTCAGCAAACGCATTCTCGCCGGTGATATCGATAAGTCGCGCCCAGTTCTGGTCGACGTCTTCGATGGCACCGTGGTCTTCCGCAACGAAGCGCCCGAGCCTGCCAACAATGGCAAGCCCCAGCGTAAGTAACAAATTGCAATAGGCACGGAATTAGAATATCATCAAATGAGGAAGAATTGGAAAAACGAAAAAAGGAACATATGACATTCACAGAAACATTTACCCTGCACGGGGAGAATCTCCTTCAAAAAGTGAAGGACCTCATCAGGGAAGGAAATATCAGGAAGATCACCATTATTTCAAAAAATGGAAAAGAGATCATGAACTTCCCGCTAACGATCGGGGTAGCAGGTGCAGTCCTCGCCCCGGTACTCGCGGCAATTGGCGCTCTTGCCGCTCTAATCGGCGAATGCACCATCGCCGTAGAACGGGAAGAGCCCGTCAAAACCCCTGATTAGTCTTTTACAGATTATTAAAAAATTAAATACTATTTTAAAGGGTTTTGCGTTAGATTTACCAAATAACCGTCCTATTTAAAAAACCGGACCCATGAATTACCCTTTATCCCAACGCGGCCGCACATACGCGATCTACATTAGCCTTACGTTTTTACTCATTCTGATTATTGCCATCGCATTCGGTGGCTACAGACTCGTATTGCAGGCGCCCACACCAACACAGGATCCGGTTCATGAGAATAATTCCATCGTAGTGCCCGGAACTGAGGTAGAGGAACCCGAGCCAGCCCCTGATCCACTTGCATACGAGCAGGCAATCGCAAACATTGTGAATGGTGATACATCAGGAAGGTGGCCGGTAAAGACTCCACCAGCACTTAGCGGTTCCATCTTTCCTTACAAGCGCGTGATAGCATACTATGGTAATCTCTACTCGAAACAAATGGGAATCCTCGGCGAACTTCCCGAAGATCAAATGCTCGCTAAACTTCAATCAGAAGTAGATGCATGGAACAAAGCCGATACCACCATGGAGGCAATTCCCGCACTTCACTACATTGCAGTGACTGCGCAACAACAACCCGGCAAGGCAGGAAAATACAGGCTGAGAATGCCATTCCACCAAATCGATTCAGTGATTAAAATGGCTGCCAAAATAAACGCACTCGTCTTCATCGATGTTCAGGTCGGACACAGCACCCTACAGAGTGAAATACCAGAATTTGAGAAATACCTCAAAATGCCAAACGTGCATCTCGGACTCGACCCCGAATTTTCCATGAAAGGAGGTCAGGCTCCAGGGAAAGTCGTTGGAACTTTCGATGCCGCTGATATCAACTTTGTGTCAACCTATCTCGAAAAGCTTGTGAAGGAAAATAATCTTCCTCCCAAGATTCTCGTGGTCCATCGCTTTACGCAAGGAATGGTCACAAATTACAAGCAGATCAAAACACGCCCCGAAGTACAGATTGTGATGGACATGGACGGATGGGGACATCCACAACTCAAACTAAATACCTACCAGCGATACATTTACAAGGAACCTGTGGAGTATACAGGCTTCAAGATCTTCTACAAAAACGACACGAAGAACAACGGTAGGCTCCTCACTCCGAAGGAACTACTCGCGCTTAAGCCGCGGCCTGTTTACATTCAGTACCAGTAAGGCT
>CBINHQ010000461.1:0-2448 GCA_966250475.1 uncultured Chitinophagaceae bacterium | reverse complement strand
TCCTCCGGTGGCGTCTGTGGAACAATTTCCCTACGAGCAGGCAGAAAAGGCCACCAACATCCTGCTCGAGCTCATCGACAAGAAGGGAAGCCAGGAAAGTTCGGGCGAACGCATTGTGCTTGAAAGCAAAGTGGTGGTGAGAACCTGATCTCCTCCAGGCGGCTCGGGAAGCGGAAATCTACGATTTTGCAACTCTGAATTCAATCTACCGCATTCATTTAACGTGTAATCATTACACGACGGGCGGCATGGTTTTTTATCTTCCTGAATGCTTAGAATTTTTCCTTATTAATTGTATTTTGTTGAAACGATTGCTTGCTAAAACGATTGCCATGAACCTATCCCCGGACCCGTACATCCTGCCTTTGAATAAGGTTGGGATCAACGACATTGACAAAGTCGGAGGGAAGAATGCCTCCCTCGGCGAAATGCTCCAGAACCTCTCAAGCCTGGGCATCAACATTCCAAACGGATTTGTAATTACAGTTAGCGCTTACCGAAAGTTTCTCGAAGAAAACAGACTCGAGGAACAGATTCGCGGCATCATCGACAAGATCGATTATGATAATATCGAGTCGTTGCGTCGTGGAGGATTACAAGTGCGACAACTGCTGAAGAACTCCCGCTTTCCGAAGGAACTCAGCGAATTGATTATCGGTGCATACTTCGATTTGTCGAAGACATATGGCCAGGATGTTACCGATGTGGCCGTTCGTTCTTCCGCGACGGCCGAAGATCTTCCCGATGCATCCTTCGCAGGACAGCAGGAAACATATCTGAATGTTCGTGGTCCCGCCCAGTTGATCGACTCAGTGCGAAACTGTTTCGCTTCACTCTTCACCGATCGCGCCATCAGCTATCGCAAGAGCTTTGGTTATGATGATTTCAACATCGGACTCAGCGTGTGCGTGCAGAAGATGGTGCGCAGTGACCTTGGCGCGAGTGGTGTTGCATTCAGTATCGATACCGAAAGCGGTTTCAAGGACGTGGTGGTGATTAACGCTTCGTTCGGTCTTGGTGAAATGATCGTGCAAGGTTCGGTTTCTCCCGACGAATACATAGTCTACAAACCTGCATTGAAAGAAGGACATGCAGCACTCATCGAGAAGAAGATGGGTGTGAAGGATAAAATGATGGTTTACGGAGATGATACTGATGAACGCGTGAAGGTGATTCAGACCGAGAAGCAAATGCGCGACAGGTTCAGCATAAAAGATGAAACAGCGCTGAAACTTGCAGACTGGGTGATGAAGATCGAAGAATACTATACGCGCATTAAAGGCAAGTGGACGCCAATGGATGTGGAATGGGCTGTCGATGGTTTATCGCGCGATCTCTTCATTGTGCAGGCGAGACCGGAGACGATACATTCACAAAAAGATCATAACAAGATTACAGAATATCGCATCAGCGATGAAGGTCGTGGGGACAAAGTTCTCGTGAAAGGAATCGCCGTGGGTGATAAGATCGCGAATGGCTCGGTGAATATTCTCTTCTCGCTCGATAAGCGTCTCATTGAAGGAAATGAATTCCGCGAAGGCGATGTGCTTGTCACAGACATGACAGACCCCGATTGGGAACCCATCATGAAAAAAGCTTCCGCGATCGTGACGAATAAAGGCGGAAGAACCTGTCACGCTGCGATTGTAGCCAGGGAACTCGGCGTGCCCGCGATTGTAGGTTGCGGAAATGCGACCGATATTCTCGCTGATGGAATGGATGTAACCATCAGTTGTGCGGAAGGAGAGGTGGGACTCGTCTATTCCGGCAACATAAAATATGAACGTGAGGACTACGATCTTGATTCATTGCCTGAGATCAGGACGCCACTGATGCTGAACGTGGCATCGCCATCAATGAGCTTTCAGTTTTCGCACCTGCCTAACAAAGGTGTGGGTCTCGCGAGAGAGGAATTCATCATCAATAATTACATCCAGGTGCATCCGCTGGCATTGCTCAGGCACAAGCAATTGAATGATGCCGAACTCACGGCTTCAATCCACAGGAAGATTGCAGGTTTCGAGAACGAAGAAGACTTCTTCATTCGCAAGCTCAGCTACGGCATCGCTAAGATTGCTTCTTCGTTTTACCCGAATAAGGTCATTGTAAGATTCTCCGATTTCAAGAGCAACGAATACTACAACCTTCTCGGAGGAAAATATTTCGAGCCTTCCGAAGAAAACCCGATGATCGGCTGGCGCGGCGCTTCGCGTTATTACAGCGAAGAATACAAAGAAGCATTCGGTCTCGAGTGCAAGGCCATCAAGATGGTGCGAGAGCAAATGGGTCTGAAGAACGTGGTAGTGATGATACCTTTCTGTCGTACCATCGAAGAACTCGAGAAGGTGAAAGACGTGATGGCGCAATACGGCCTGAAGCGCGGAGAGAACGGGCTCGAAATCTATCTCATGGCCGAGCTTCCATCAAACATAATGATGGCGGAAGAAT
>CBINHQ010000460.1:0-2453 GCA_966250475.1 uncultured Chitinophagaceae bacterium | reverse complement strand
GGTACAAATGGTTTGGTAAACGTGAAGAGTGCATGATTCCCACTCCTGAGTTGAAGGAACGATTTCTTGAATGAATAATTATCTAATTAACTAATTAATTAATTAGCTAATTAATCAACTCCCCATATTATGAAACACCTTCTGCACATCATCGTCCTGCTCGAGTCTTTCAATTAACTTACTTACGTCTTCGGCCTGTTCGTCGGTGACAGGCACAGTGGTGGAGGGTATCCATTCCACTTCGGCGCTGATGGGAGTGATGCCCTTTTCTTCGAGCGCTTTCTGCATATTTCCGAAATCAGTGAATCCGGCGCGAATCACCAGGATGTCTTCGCCGTTCTCACCGGTGCTTTCTCCAAGTTCTTCGAGTCCGTGATCGATGAGCTCGAGTTCGAGATCATCAATATTCAAACCTTCGGGCTTTAATTTGAATAAACCCATCTTCTTGAATTGAAATGCCACGCTTCCGCTGTTTCCCAACGTGCCGCCGCCTTTGTTGAAATGTGATTTCACATTCGCTACGGTACGCACGTGGTTATCGGTTGCGGTTTCCACGAGAATGGCAACTCCATGCGGACCGTAACCTTCGTAGAGAATCTCATCATAATTTTCCATCTCCTTGCCCTGCGCACGCTTGATGGCGGCTTCCACGCGATCCTTGGGCATGTTCACACTCTTCGCGTTCTGCATGCAGCGACGCAGCGCGGCATTGGTGGCAGGATCTGGTCCGCCTGCCTTCACCGCGATTGCGATCTCCTTTCCAATTCTTGTGAATTGCTTGGCCATCCGGTCCCACCGGGCAAACATGCTGGCTTTGCGTACTTCAAATATTCGACCCATAAAAGTATAGTTAGGTGTTTTCCTTAATGATGGTTCAGTGAGGAGTGAACAGTGAACAGTTAACAGTGAACAGTTAACAGTTAACAGTGAACAGTGCGACCGCACTTTAAACTAAACACCCTGCACCCTGAACTCCGTCAGGGATTGCTCCGCACTTCGCACCTCACACTCCGCCAAAAGCGGGGCAAATGTAAACAAAAACCGCCTCGAATGAGGCGGTTTTTTAATTGGCTAATCAGCTAATTCGCTAATTGATTAATTGGCAGATTACTTTGGTTCAGGACGTCCGAGTTTTCTACCGAAAACCACAAAGTGAATTGCGGCAAATATGATTGAAATGTAAAGGAGGGTCTTATCAGTATCCCATCCTGCCACGTATTGGTGCAACAGCCCGGCTACAACCAACAGTGCTGCAAGTACGAGACCCGTGATCCTTGCGATCCTCATTCCTTTACGCTCTGTGCTTCCATTACCAAGATGACTGTTCTTCGCTCCGTATGCGAGGTAGATGTCCATACCGATCAGCATCCATACCAGCAGGCGAATCCACGTGTCCATTGGGAGGAACACCATCATGAAGAGGCAGACACCGATACCGAGAATCGGAACGAGTGGCACGAGAGGTGTCTTGAACGCTCTTGGAATTTCAGGCATCTTCTTTCTCATCACCCAAACACCAATACATACTAGGATGAAGGCGAAGAGAGTTCCGATACTGGTCATTTCACCCACAACCCTTGCAGGCACGAAGGCTGCGAACGCACTCACAAAGAGCATGAACATGAGGTTGCTTCTTGCGGGAGTCTGAGTCTTTGGATTTACTGCAGAGAAAATCTTGGGGATGAGACCATCACGGCTCATGCTGTAGAATACGCGTGATTGTCCCATCAGCATCACCAGGATCACAGATGCATAACCTGCGAGGATGGCAACTACGATCGCGCGATTAAGCCATGGATAATCGGGTTGAACGGCGCCTGTTGCATCGGGAGTTCCCATGTGTTCGATGGCAACTTTCACTGGTGCGATGCTATCCTTACCTGCAAACGTGGTGTAATGCGTAACGCCTGTCATCACGTGTGCAAAAAGGATATAGAGTAATGTACAAATGGCGAGTGAACCGAGAATACCGATCGGCATGTCCCGTTTCGGATTCTTGGCTTCCTGCGCAGCTGTACTCACCGCGTCGAAGCCGATGTAGGCAAAGAACACGATCGCGGCGGCTCTTATCACACCGCTGAATCCGAAGTCTCCAAACTTGCCGGTGTTTTCAGGAATATAAGGAACGTAATTGTCGTTGTTAATGTATTGCCATCCGAGGAAGATGAATGTGAGCACCACGCCAACCTTCAATGCAACGATCACACCGTTCACGAATGCGCTCTCCTTGGTTCCTTTCATCAGCAGCAAACTCATCAGCACAATGATGAAAACCGCAGGAAGGTTGATGATACCTCCATCCCATGGTCCCAGCGTGAGTTCGACAGGAAGGTGGATGTTGAAGTCTTCAAGAAATCCTATGAAATATCTGCTCCAGCTGATGCCAACCGTTGCCGCACCAACTGCATATTCCAACACAAGGTCCCAGCCGATGATCCAGGCGAGAAATTCTC
>CBINHQ010000459.1:0-2462 GCA_966250475.1 uncultured Chitinophagaceae bacterium | reverse complement strand
GTAATAGTACGAAAGATTCAGATTACACATACTAAATATCACCATCAATTTCAACCACATTCATTAAACATACCTTCAAGTTTCACGAATGCCATACAAACTCATCGAAGCAATTTTCGAAGTTTTCAAATATCTTCGCCGCAAATTTTCAGCGTATGAATCTTCACGAATACCAGGCTAAGGAATTATTAAAGAAATATAATGTGCCCGTGCAGGAAGGAATTGCTTGCGGTACAGTACACGAAGCAGAAGAAGCCTACAGGCAGATCAAGAATCAGTTTGGCAGCAACTTCGCCGTAGTCAAAGCCCAGATACATGCTGGTGGCCGCGGTAAGGGTACAGTAAAAGAAACCGGAATCAACGGCGTTAAAGTTGGTAAAAGCCTTGAAGACGTGGCAGACATCGCGAAGAAAATTCTCGGCGGCACTCTCGTCACCGTCCAGACCGGACCCGCAGGTAAGGTCGTCAGCAAAGTTCTCGTTGCTCAGGACATGTACTACGATGGCCCCTCCGAAAGAAAAGAATTCTACCTCTCCATTCTCCTCGATAGGGCAAAAGGGCAAAATGTGATCATGTACAGCACTGAAGGTGGAATGAATATTGAAGACGTTGCGCACGATACTCCCGAGAAAATCTTCAAAGAATGGGTACACCCCTCCGGCGGACTTCAACCCTTCCAGGCAAGAAAGATCGCATTCAACCTCGGCCTTAAAGGTGAAGCATTCAAGAGCTGCACAAAATTCGTCACCAATTTATACAACGCATACGTAGGTCTCGATTGCTCCATGCTCGAGATCAATCCGCTCTTCAAAGCAGCAGATGATAAAATCGTTGCCGTGGATTGCAAAATGAACCTCGACGATAACGCACTCGTTCGTCACGCCGACCTCGCCTCACTCCGCGATGTTACCGAAGAAGATCCCACCGAAGTTGAAGCCGGTCAATACAACCTCAACTTCGTGAAACTCGATGGTAACGTTGGTTGCATGGTTAACGGCGCCGGTCTCGCTATGGCCACCATGGACATGATCAAACTCAGCGGTGGTGAACCCGCCAACTTCCTCGATGTAGGCGGAACCGCCAACGCGCAAACTGTGGAAGCAGGCTTCAAGATCATCCTTAAAGATCCCAATGTGAAGGCAATCCTCATCAACATCTTCGGAGGTATTGTTCGCTGCGACCGCGTAGCACAAGGCGTAATCGATGCGTATAAGAATCTCGGCAACATCAACATCCCCATCATCGTTCGCCTGCAAGGAACAAACGCGATGGAAGCCAAGAAACTTATCGACGAAAGCGGCCTCAAAGTTCAATCTGCGATACTGCTCAGCGAAGCCGCCGATCTCGTTAAGAAAGCAGTGGCATAAGCCACAAACAAATTAAACATACTTGTACCAGATACGCGCCATACGGCCCAGCGACAATCCCACTCTGGCGGGAATCGTACGCAACACACTTGCCGAATTCGGAGCAAACAAACCTGGTACAGTTTACTTCGATTCAACCACTGACGCACTCTACGAATTGTTCCAACAACCCGGCGCCAGTTACTTCGTTGCAGAAATCGATGGTAAAATCGCTGGTGGCGCAGGCATCTACCCTACTAAGGGACTCCCACCCGATACCTGCGAACTCGTGAAGATGTATCTCATCCCTGAAGCAAGAGGACTCGGACTTGGACGCACATTGATAGAAAAAAGCATCGAACTCGCAAAAGAACTTGGTTACCGCAAGATCTATCTCGAGACGATGCCTGAACTCCGACAAGCGCTCAAAGTCTACGCCCGCTTCGGTTTCGAATATCTCACTGAGCCCATGGGCAACAGCGGACACACCGGCTGCAGCCTCTGGATGCTGAAGGAACTTTAAAGATTACTGCCCGCGCATTTTCTCCACCTGCCTGCGCGAAAGATACGCCTGAAAGCCAATGCCAATGCTAAGCCCACCACTTCCCTCGAAGTCCTTATACTTCGTATTGGAATAACCAATCAAACCTTCCAGCGCAATATTTTGATTGATGAAATACGCAAGTCCTCCACCAAGAAAGAGATTCGTACCATTATTTGTAGAAGTGAATCCCGGAGCCTTAACTTTCGAACTAATGTAGTTCACATTTCCATGGACAAGCGGACGCACCATATGCCGTGTAAAATAAAACCTCGCGAATGGACCCACACCGAATCTTGTAGTCTTTGTATCCCCCGATTTCAAATAGTCAATATCGAGGTTCGCACCCAATGCGAGATTATTGATCACAAATATGCCCGCGTCCGGATTGAAGCCGAACTCAGAACTATTCTCGCCAGTGTTAAGGTCAATCCTTCCTCCCACTATCCAATCGCCTTTATCGGTCTGTGCTGAGGCGGAAAAGAGAACTCCACAAAGGAGAATACATACGAATGTCTTCTTCATGTTTGATGGTTTATGCCGCTAAGTTATGGATGAAATCTATTCCGTAGTTA
>CBINHQ010000458.1:0-2480 GCA_966250475.1 uncultured Chitinophagaceae bacterium | reverse complement strand
AGGTGCCGTTGCGTTCGAGTTGAAATTCTCTTTCGCTGAGATCATTGTGCAGGCAATATCCCGCGATGAATTTGTGAGCATGGTCCTCGCTCACGTATGAGGCCTTCGTTCCGATCACCACTGCAAGCTCTACTTCCCAATCTGTCTTCCTGGAATCCTTTGGAATGATCACATCATCATCAGGTCCGCAAATCGCAGAAGTTGCTTTGAGAAAGATAACAGGCTCGGGAGGAGTCTCAGCACCCGATTCACGCGCGTGATCCGCGAAATTCAATCCAATGCAAACAATTTTCGATGGTCTCGCAATTGGCGGTCCAATTCTGGCTGTCGTCGGCACTTCGAGTAGTCTTTCCCTGCGCGAGGAAACGAAATTGCGAAGGCGGATCAAGCCGCCGGTGTGAAAGAATCGCTCATCATAATCCTCTCCCATCAACGACACGTCGTAGACCTTGTCGTCGATGATCACCCCGGGTCGCTCACCTCCTGCCGGTCCATAGCGTACTAGTTTCATCTATCGATTATTTTATTTGTAATTGAATGATGGTGTCGATATCGCTTAATTCTAATCCTTCGAGATAAATAAATATTCCTTCATCCATCTGTTTGAAGCGAATCTTGTTTTCTTTACCGAATGATTTCGCCGAAACAATTTTTTCTTTCAATCCAGGAATGAAGATGAAATCGTCCTTCGCTTTTCCGAGGATGTGCACATAGAGCGTCTTACCCTTTCCTGTCACAACTCCCCATGACTGCGGCGGTACAGCTGTTCCTCTCGTGCCGTGAATGGTTTCGCCGTATTTGTTCATCCATTTTCCAACGAGTGCGAGTGTGTCGACAAATTCCTGTTGAATCTTTCCGTTTGGCATGGGGCCAACATTCAGGAGAAGGTTTGCATTTCTCCCCGCGGCATTCACGAGAAGGTGAATGATCTGCCTCACCGATTTGTAATTCCTGTCGGTGATGTTGAACCCCCAACTGTTGTTGATCGTCTCGCAGGTCTCGAGAGGAAGGCTGCCGGTCTCTGAGCTTTGCCTGTAACCCGTCTTGTTATCACCGGGGAGATCTTTCTCAAACATCTGCAGGTCTTCTCCGGGCAACGGCGACATGTGGTGATTATTGCCAATGAGAATTGCGGGATTAAGCTGATGAATGAGCGTGTACAATTCATCGTAATGCCAGTTGGCGTTCTTGCGATCCCAGTTTCCATCGAACCAGATTGCCTGCACATTGGGGTAATTTGTGATCAGCTCCGTCAACTGTTTCTTCATGAAGTCGATGTAACTTCTCCACTTCGTGTTCGCAGGTTCGCCGTTCACGATTGGTTTGCCATAGCCGTAGTCATCGCGGCCCCAATCGACGAGTGAATAGTAGAAGTGAAGCGCGATGCCTTCTTTCTGAGCTTCTTTGGCGAGTTCCATGAGCGGATCCTTTCCATACGGAGTTGCCTTGACGATGTTGTAGCCGGATGCATCCGATTCAAACATGCTGAAACCATCGTGATGTCTCGATGTAATGGTGATATACTTCATGCCTGCATTCTTCGCGAGGCTGACCCATTCCTTTGCGTTGAATTCATCTGGCTGAAAGAAACTTGCGAGCTTCTTGTAATTGGCATGAGGAATCTTGCGATGATACATCACCCATTCCCCATCGCCCATCAGACTGTAAATTCCCCAGTGAATGAAGAGGCCAAATTTCATGTCGCGGAATTTTTCCCTGTATTCAAGATTAGATGCGGAGGGAGAATATTCCGGCAAGGGATATTCATAACTCTGTGCGATGGAGCTGAAAGTAATGAACAGTGAAACAGTGAACAGCAACAGTCTCTTCATGACTCAATTATTTAGATTTAGAAATCCTCCATCGAAGGGAAAATCGCAGCCGGTGATGAAGGAGGCCTCATCGGAACAGAGATAAAGCGCGAGGTGCGCGACTTCATCAGGAGTTGCCATCCTTCCGATGGGTTGGGCCTTTGAAAGTCTATCGAACATTTCCTTTTCCTTTCCGGGATAATTCTTTGCGAGAAACGCATCCACGAATGGAGTGTGCACTCTTGCCGGTGATATGCAATTGCAGCGAATTCCTGATTGCAGAAAATCGCGGGCGACCGAAAGCGTCATCGCAAATACTGCGCCCTTGCTCATGCTGTATGCGAATCGATCTGCAAGTCCCGCGTGATTGGCTATCGATGCGAGGTTGAGAATGACGCCCTCCTTCGCCTCCTTCATGGGAGGTATTGCCGCAGCCATTGTGTTGAATACGCCTTTCACATTGATGTTATAGATCCTGTCGAAGTCTTCTTCGCTTGTATTCGTAACAGTGCCGATGTGCGAGACTCCGGCGCTGTTGACGAGGATATCGACCTTGCCGATGCCGGGGAACAGATTCTCTACGGCCTTTCTCAGAGACACGTCGCATCGGTGCACTTTGCAGCTTCCGTTTATTGCATTAATCTCTTCCTTCACAACACGGGCGGCTTC
>CBINHQ010000457.1:0-2480 GCA_966250475.1 uncultured Chitinophagaceae bacterium | reverse complement strand
TTGCGGTTGACGTTGAGCAGGAGTTGCCGTGCATTTCGTTCAATGAGTTTCTGAATAATCTCTCCAATCATGTATCGTCCTGCTCCTTTGCCGTGCATGGAAGTAAGCACGTAGAGTTTGTGCAATTTGTAAGTATCGGGTGAAATGAGTCCAAACGATGCGAATCCCACTGGATCTTCTCCATCATATACAATTATGAATTCATTCCCTTCCTTCATTTGCGCGGTGAGTGATTCCTCGCTGTACATCATTTCTAGCATATAATTCACCTGCTCTTCGCCAATGATCGGGATGTAGGTCTGCGGCCAGACCTGGCTGGTGAGCTGCCTTATCAGCGGGATGTCGTCTACTGTTGCTTTGCGTATTCTCATAAAAAAGAAAGCCGGTCATTGTTGACCGGCTGTGAATTATCTGCCTAATTTCTTCTTCAGCAACTGGTCGATCGCCTCGAGGAATTCCTCGGTGTAGAGGTAGTCCTTCCCATGCTCCACCTTTGGCTTAATGGTGATGGCGAGATCTTTCGTCATCTTACCCTGCTCAACTGTTTCTATGCAAACAGACTCGAGTGTGTTTGCAAAATTAATCAGCTCCTGGTTGTTGTCGAGCTTGCCGCGGAAAGCAAGTCCCCTCGTCCATGCGAAGATGCTCGCGATGGGGTTAGTGCTTGTAGGATTTCCTTTCTGGTGCTCCCTGTAGTGGCGGGTGACAGTGCCGTGTGCGGCTTCAGCTTCCATGGTCTTGCCATCGGGAGTTACAAGAACTGATGTCATCAGTCCGAGAGATCCGAATCCCTGAGCAACAGTATCGCTTTGTACATCACCATCATAATTCTTACATGCCCACACGAAGTTTCCGTTCCATTTCAATGCACTTGCAACCATATCATCGATGAGTCGGTGCTCGTAAGTGATGCCCGCTTCAGTGAACCTGGCTTTGAATTCATTCTCATAAATTTCCTGGAAGATGTCTTTGAATCTTCCGTCGTATTTCTTGAGGATGGTATTCTTCGTGGAAAGGTAGAGAGGCCATTTCTTGCTCAGCGCCATGTTGAAGCAGCTACGTGCAAATCCTGCGATGCTGTCATCAGTATTGTACATGGACATCGCAACGCCATCGCCTTTGAAGTTGAACACTTCGAAAGTCTGAGGCTCGCCGCCATCTTCAGGAGTGAAGGTCATGGTGAGTTTGCCTTTTCCTTTAATCACAGTGTCAGTAGCGCGGTATTGATCACCAAAAGCGTGACGACCCACAATAATCGGAGCGGTCCAGTTGGTGACGAGGCGGGGAATATTTTTTATTACGATTGGTTCGCGGAAAACGGTGCCGTCGAGTATATTCCTGATAGTCCCATTAGGACTTTTCCACATGCTTTTGAGGTTGAATTCCTTCACTCTGGCTTCATCTGGAGTGATGGTTGCGCACTTGATGCCTACTCCGTGTTCGCGGATTGCATTCGCCGCATCAACTGTAACCTGGTCGCCGGTGGCATCGCGGTTCTGGATGCCGAGGTCGAAATATTTAATGTCGAGTTCCAGGTACGGTAATATGAGTTTATTCTTAATGAATTTCCAGATTATTCGTGTCATTTCGTCGCCATCGAGCTCTACAACGGGGTTGGAAACTTTGATCTTTTGGGTCATAAATTCTAGTTTAAATATTATGATTCAGAAGGTTGCAAAACTACGATATTATAATATGCGGAAAATAACAAAAATCGGCACAATGTCTGCCTATAGGATAATACCCTATCCGACCTTTTGAAGACGGCGACCTTTCCTCATTTATTTTCCAATTCAATAATTATGGAAACCTTACGTCCATTTTTAAATTATCTGCGCAGGTTTGTCGATCTCACGGATGAGGAGTTTACAAGACTCCTGGTGCCTGTTATCAAGGTGCGACGATTTGCGAAGCGATCCATCGTTACGAAGGAAGGCGAGATTGAAAATTATTTCAACTTCATAGTAAAGGGTCTCGTGCGAAAGTATTATCAAAAAGGCTCGCAGGAAATCAATGTTCAGATATCCACAGAGGGTCATATAATTCTTTGCCAGGAATCCTTTCATGCACGCACGCCTTCGGAGTATTTCATTGAAACAATTGAGCCGACCGTGTTCATCTCGATAGAGCATGATGAACTCGAGAAACTCTACCAGGCTTCGCGCAAGATGGAGCACCTCGGAAGATTGGTGATCACACATACGATGATACTCAAAGACCGATGGCAGATGCAAATGGTAAAGATGACTCCCCGCGAGCGATTCCTCAACTTCGTGATGAAGAATCCCGAGCTGATGCAGCGCGTGCCTCAGAAATACCTCGCATCATACCTCAACATCAAGCCCGAAACTTTCAGCAGGTTCAAGCATTTGCTGAGGACTCGTACCAGGCAGGAGAATCATTAGAGTAATGCAGCGTGACGCTGTTGCCGTTTGAAGGAGTTTGAAGGTTTGAGAGACCTAATTTTAGGTTTAAGGGAG
>CBINHQ010000456.1:0-2489 GCA_966250475.1 uncultured Chitinophagaceae bacterium | reverse complement strand
GATAAGAAGGGTTGGTTCAGGGCATTCATGGAGCATGAGGCATTGCGTTGGGCGATGCTTACAGCGCTGGCCACTTTGCTTATTTATGCGCTGATGGAAATGCGCCGCAAGCAACGAATCATCCCGAGAATGCCTAAACCCCGGAATGATTCATTGGATTTTGTCAAGACGATTGGAAGGCTTTATTACGACAAGGGTGATCATAAGAACCTTTGCCGCAAGATGGCATCGTACTTCCTGGAGCACGTGCGAAATCGGTACAAGCTATCAACCTCCACGCTTAATGATGAGTTTGTGCAGCAAGTAAAATACAAGAGTGGTGTGGAGGGTGAAGAGGTTGCCAACATTGTGAGATTTATTCGCGAATTAGACATGGTTGACAAGGTGAGTAACGCTCAACTTGCGTATTTTCATAAACAGTTAGAATCATTCTACAGTAAAATTTAAACCGCCATGCAATGCGTTCTCGCATTGCACTAAAAAAAGATAAAATGGAAGATCAGATTTTTCAACCCCGGACCGATCTGACAAAGCTCAATGAGTCTGTGATGTCAATCCGCAGTGAAATAAGGAAGGTGATAGTAGGACAGGATGAAATGGTGAAGCTAATTCTGGCAGCGTTGCTTGCCGATGGTCACATCCTCATCGAAGGTGTGCCAGGAGTGGCGAAGACGCTCACAGCAAAACTCGTAGCAAGGTCAATCGATACCGGATTCTCTAGAATACAATTCACTCCCGACCTCATGCCCTCGGATGTATTGGGTACGCCAGTTTTCAATCCAAAGGATGCAAGCTTCCACTTCAAGCAGGGGCCTATCTTCAGCAACATAGTGTTGGTCGATGAGATCAACCGTGCACCGGCAAAGACGCAATCGGCGTTGCTGGAAACGATGGAGGAGCGGCAGGTTTCTATTGATGGGAAGACTTACCCGATGGCGGCTCCGTTTATGGTACTCGCCACCCAGAACCCGGTGGAGCAGGAGGGAACTTATCGCCTGCCTGAAGCACAGCTCGACAGGTTCCTCTTCAAGATCGTAGTACCATATCCTGGAGAGCAGGAAGAGTTCGAGATACTCAACAAGTTTCACCAAATGGGAAATACGCAGGTCAACGAAGTGGTGCAACCTGTGATGAATGCAACACAGGTGAATGAACTGCGCCAACAGATTAAGAAGATCCTCATCGAGGAGAAATTGCTGCAATTCATAGCAAAGCTCATACATCAGACGAGGAATCATAAATCGATTTACCTCGGCGCTTCGCCACGTGCTTCTCTTGCCGTGATGAATGCCTCGAAGGCGATCGCGGCCATGCAGGGCAGAGATTTCGTCACACCCGATGATATTCGCGAGGTGGTGATCCCGGTGTTGAGGCATCGCATCATCCTTGCGCCTGATAAGGAAATGGAAGGCATCACCGAAGATGAAGTGATCAGGCAGATTATCCAGGGAATGGATGTGCCGCGCTAGTATGAATTAATTCACATTCCACTGAATGCTCAAATCTTTTTACTTCAATAAGATTGTTTACTACATCGCCGGCCTTGCCTCGGCTGTGTTTGTATTGAGCTATTTCTACCCTGCGATGTTTCGTGTAGCAACGATGATACTATTGCTTCTCGGCGTGGCAGTCGTCATCGATTCATTGTTGCTTTACACCATACCCAAGGGTGTGCTAGGCAGGAGAATTACAACGGAACGCTTCAGCATTGGCGATGAGAATCCCGTGCGCATCGAATTGAAGAACAGGTACGCATTTCCGGTAAGGGTTAGCGTGATCGATGAATTGCCAGCGCAGTTCCAGGAGCGCAATTGGATCAGGAAACTCTGGATTACATCCGGAAACACTTCCGTGATCGATTATGCTCTCAAACCTGTCACCCGTGGAGAATATTATTTTGGAAACGTAAACGTCTTCGCGCATGGTCCTCTTCAACTGGTCAAGCGCCGTTATGTCTTTGCTGAAGAGGCGGTAGTGAAGGTCTATCCCTCCTACATCCAAATGAGAAGATACCAGTTACTCGCGCTCAGCAATCGCCTGCAGGAAGTGGGAGTGAAGCGTATTCGTCGCCTTGGTCATAGTATGGAATTCGAGCAGATCAAGGAATATGTGAGGGGTGATGATTACCGCACGATCAACTGGAAGGCCACTTCCCGCAAGGGCTCGCTGATGGTGAACAATTACACAGACGAACGCAGCCAACAAATTTATTGCATCATCAACAAGGGAAGGGTGATGAAGATGCCCTTCGGTGGAATGACGCTGCTCGACTACGCGATAAACGCCGCATTGGTGCTTTCGAATGTGGCGCTGGTGAAGCAGGACAGGGCAGGACTCATCACCTATGCCGAGAACCTCGATGCGTTTGTGCCCGCGGATAAGAAGACCACGCAGATGAATCTCATCCTCGAGACACTGTACAAGCAACAGACACGCTTCCTCGAGGGTGATTCGGAGAAATTGTTTTCCGTGATCAGGAACAGAGTGAC
>CBINHQ010000455.1:0-2513 GCA_966250475.1 uncultured Chitinophagaceae bacterium | reverse complement strand
AATGATCCGTCGGAAACCTGTCGAGATAGAACGGCAGCAGTGCACTCAGCACAATGAATCCACCCGTTTGCTGCCATGTCAGCATCGTCTCCACATTCATGCGCTGAAGAAACTGGCGGTTGTAAATCGGGAACAAAGATGCGAGCACAGCCGATATCATGCCGATGGTGATGCCGGTCTTGTACTGCGTGTCGAATCTGAAGATGATATAGATGCCGCTGATGGTGATTAAGCCGAGCAGGAGCTCAGTCCACCTCACTCTTCGTTTGAGGATGATCGGCTCAAAGATGGCGGTGAAGAAACCAATTGCGGAAAAGCAAACCAGCGCAACGGAGACGTTCGAATACTTGATCGAACCATAGAATGTAACCCAGTGCATTGCCGCAATGAAGCCTACTCCTGTTATTTTGAAAATATCTGCAGTCGGAAGGCGACTGATCTTTTTCTGAAGTCCAAACAACAACCACATCGTCACCGCGGTGAAAAGCAGCCTGTACCAAACGATCATGCCTTCATTGAAAGTGATGAGTCTTCCGAGAATTCCGGTGAATCCGGCCAGCAGGACTGCGAGGTGTAGTTGAAGGAATGCTTTCTTCATTTCGGCAGCCGTGTGAGGGTTTATTTGCTACCGGCGAATACTTTATTCTGTTGCATGTGCGAGGAAGTATGCCCGCCTTCGACATTCTTCACGCGCTTGCGGTAATTGGTGAACCAACTATGCCATCTAAGCTTGAGCACGCCGAGAATTCCTTCCTTCACAATTCCCTTGCTCATCTTCGATTCACCAACAGTACGGTCCTGGAATACGATGGGAACCTCAACCAATTTGAATCCGAGTTTCCATGCGGCGAATTTCATTTCTATCTGGAAGGCATAGCCTGTGAAGTGAATCTCATCAAGATTGATTGTCTCCAGCACTTCCTTGCGGTAGCACATGAAGCCGGCAGTGGGATCCTTCACCGGCATGAAGGTGATCATTCTGGTATAAAGCGACGCGCCTCTGGAAAGCATGATGCGGTTCGCGGGCCAGTTGGACACTCCTCCTCCTTTCACATATCGCGAACCAATTGCGAGGTCAGCACCCGCGCGGCAGGCATCGTATAGCCTGGGTAGATCGGCGGGATTGTGCGAGAAGTCGGCATCCATCTCGAAGATGTATGCATAGCCCTTAGCTGTTGCCCACTTGAACCCATGAATGTACGCGGTGCCGAGCCCGAGCTTTCCCTTTCTCTCTTCGATGAAGAGTTGCCCGGAATAATGATTCTGCAATTCCTTGACTATGGCAGCAGTGCCATCCGGAGAATTATCGTCGATCACAAGCACATGGAAACCTTCATTGAGCTGAAAAATGGCCTGAAGAATACTGCTGATATTCTCCCGTTCATTGTAGGTTGGTATGACGACTAACTTCTCCAATAATTAAGATATAGGAAGAAACGAATTTACGATAAACCACATAAGTGGGCTAGTTAAATTTGTACACAAGGCAAATAAGGCTGTTAAACCTTTTTCAGCATGGTGCGTGTGTAGATCTCGGTGAGTTTTTGCTTGGTATGCTGTGGAAAATCTCCCTTCATCATCCAGTCATAATATTGCGGCTCCGCCTTCAATACTTCTGATACCGGCCTGCCTTTGAACTTACCGAAGTTGAAAACTTCAACTCCGTTGTCCATCACGAAGCGGCGAGCGAGGTCCACGATCACTTCTTCACCAATTGCCTTCAACACTGTGTCGACTGTATTGCCGAGTGTGGGGTAGCGTTGCAATTGCGCGAGCAGAACTTCATAGGTTGCTGTGGCATCCACCTCAGCGCTGTGAGCGCCTTCGAGTTGTTTATCGCAATAGAATTTGTAAGCGGCGCTGAGTGTGCGTTGCTCCATCTGGTGGAAAATCTTCTGCACGTCCACGAGCTTGCGGCCCTTGAGATCGAACTCAACTCCCGCGCGCAGAAATTCTTCGGCAAGCATGGGAATGTCGAACCTATTTGAATTGTATCCTGCGAGGTCGCAGCCATCGAGCATTTGCTTCAGCTCGTGCGCCACCTGCTTGAAGGTGGGAGCGTCCTTCACCATTTCATTGGTGAAGCCGTGTATTTCAGAGTTGGCGGGAGAAATTGGAATCTCAGGATTCAATATTTTCCGCTTGATGCTTTTCGATTTATCCGGAAGGATCTTCACGATCGCGATCTCAATGATACGGTCTGTTCCCAAGTTGGTTCCTGTGGTCTCGAGGTCGATAAATGCCAGTGGCTTTGTTAAATGCAACATCAGTGTCGTTTTAGCTAGAAATCAGGGCGGTAAAGGTAGGCGATGAGAAGTGGGAAAAAAAGCTAAATATCTTGAGGAAGTTTGGGGTTTGGGGTTTGGTTTAAGTGTTTAAAAAGTTTAAGGGATGCAAAGTTGGTGAAGCTCAAACTTCAAACCCCAAACTTCTAACTCCCAACCATTAAACTCTTAAACCCAAAGGACCACTGTACCTTAAGGGATTACATATAAAATGGCCCGTTTGCTATG
>CBINHQ010000454.1:0-2518 GCA_966250475.1 uncultured Chitinophagaceae bacterium | reverse complement strand
TGGCCGTGGAGGGGAGAAGCAGGATCCACAACCCTGGCTTGCTTAATGAGGATTTTCATTAAGGGGCGAAGTTAGTTAATTAGCTAATTAGTTGATTGGTTAATTAGTTAATTGGCTGGTTGGTTTATAGCATGTGCTATCCAAAAAATAGTTACATTTGCAGCCCCAAAAGTTCGGGACGTAGCGCAGCCCGGTAGCGCACTTGCATGGGGTGCAAGGGGTCGCTAGTTCGAATCTAGTCGTCCCGACTTAAACAAAGAGCTCTGTGATGAACAGAGCTCTTTTTTAATTAAATGAATTATCTGGGGAGAATATAAGCCTGCCTGGACCGCCGTTCATACTTTTTTGCCAATTTTAATACGCTAACAGTACTTGAGCGGTTATGGCACACTATGTTTATATCATCCAAAGTCAGAAAGACAATAAATATTACATTGGTTAGATTTCAAATGTGGAGAGTCGGCTTTTATTTCATAATTCAGGAAAGCCGCGATCTACGGGAAATAGAGAGCCATTTATACTCGTACTTACAGAAACATTTGCCTCGAGGCAGGAGGCTTTGAAGAGAGAAAAGCAAATTATGTCATGGAAGGGCGGTGCTGCTTTTAAGAAATTGATTGAGGGAACTTAGATACGCCTGGGACTCCAATATTACTTCTAAAATTTTTCTACTTTTGCGCAGCCAGGAGATAGCGGGATGTAGCGCAGCCCGGTAGCGCACTACGTTCGGGACGTAGGGGCCGCTGGTTCGAATCCAGTCATCCCGACTTATGAAAGAGTTCTGTTTTTGCAGAGCTCTTTTTATTTTCCGGTTTACTCCACTTTAAGTTGCCTTTTTAAACGCAATGTTCGCAGAGGTTTTCGCAAGGGCGCGGAAACCTGCGTAGGCAAATAGTAGTAAGCATGCAGAGGCTCCAATTAACTAATTATCTAATTATCTAATTAGCCAATTAACTAATTATCTAATTAACCAATTATCTAATTAAAACGGTTTGGCACCATTTTTTCACCCACATTACTTCCCGCCGTCCCATCTGCGCTGAGAATTATAAATCATTTTCCTAATCTAAAATTTGTATTACATGAAAAATGAATATTTTTCTATGAGGCGGCTATTGACTGCAGGCGCGATCATGCTTTCAGGATTGGTTTTGACCGGTTGCGATAAGGATGATGACAATAATCCGCCCGACACCCCGGTTGCGGGATTGATGGCTGCGAATCTTGCAGTTGATAAGCCTTCTATCGGTATCGCTCTGTCAGGAAATCCCCTGAGCAATGTGCCGATAGGCTACATCAATTACACTGGAGGATATCTTCCCATTTTTACCGGCCAGCGCAATGTGCAGGCGTATGATTTTTCTACGGGAACTGGATTCACTTCCGGCAGCTTCAATTTTGAAGATGGAAAGTATTACTCACTTTTCGTGATTGGTGCGAATGACAACTACGCGAACGTGCTTGTGCACGATAACTTCGATCCGCTCGATGCCGGCAACGGCATGGCGTATGTGCGTTATGTGAATGCAATTCCCGATTCATCCGAATCTACTATCACCGTTTCGGTTGATGGTAATAATGCAGTAAGCGAAACGACTTCATACGCTGATGTCTCTGAATTTGTAGAAGTCTCACCCGGATCAGTAACTATCGATGTGGAAAATGGAAGCACTATCGATGCTAATCGCACTGTGACCTTCGAAGCGGGTAAGGTTTACACCATCCTGCTCGTCGGCGATCCGGCTTCACTCACTTCTGGCGTCGAGATCAGGTATATCGAGAATGGAGAATTGAGTGATGATGATATGACGTCGGCAGCGGCGACGGTAGGAGTGACGCCGTAGAGGAGTTATGAGTTGTGGGTTATGGGTTATGAGTTTTTTTCGAATCGAAGTTTCTTTGAATAATTTAAGGAATACAAGGTCTAAAGAACTCATAACTCATAACTCATAACCCAGAACTCCTAACTCATAACTCATAACTCATAACTCATAACACGAAGATCACTTCTTCTTCAACAAATCTCCCAACGACTTCTTAAGTTTCTCTCCCGGTTTTTGCTTCGTCGTGGTATCTTGTTGGGCGGCGGAGGTGTCTTTGCCTTTTCCAAAAAGTTTATCCTTCAGATCATCTTTCAGATCCTGGACCACCTGGTTCTTTACCGAAGTGAGAGTATCCTTCGCACGTTGAATGGCGCTATCGGCCTTAGCTTTCGCGAAGTCGGTTGCCTGCTGCTTCATGTCAGCAATGGCGTCTCCAGCCACTTCCTTGAGGTCGACCTTGATGGTCGGATTCGCGATCGATCCTTCCATCTTCACGTTTAGATCCACCACCTCGCCGGGATTGATTGAAATTCCTTTGCCGCTTGCTTTCGACACGAGGTTGTTGATGAGTTTGTTTCCTTCCGTTCCCAAATATTTGCGAGGAACCTTCATCGCGATGATGTAGTCCATCGACTGATCCAGACCATGCTTTCCGCCAACCTGCATTTCGATGTCGTCCACTTTAATGGTGAACG
>CBINHQ010000453.1:0-2518 GCA_966250475.1 uncultured Chitinophagaceae bacterium | reverse complement strand
TAACCAATTACCTAATTAACTAATTAAAACCCTACCCCGAAAACATCTCCCTCAACTTATCAAAAAACCCCTTTTGATTCTTATCCGGGTGAGGCTTGAAATTGGGTGAATGGCTCAGCTTTTCCAGCAGCGCTTTTTCTTCCGGGCTCAGATGCTGCGGTGTCCATACGTTGATGTGGATGAGTTGGTCACCCTTCTCGTAGGAGTTTACCGCCGGGAATCCCTTTCCCTTCAGGCGGAAGATCTTTCCGCTCTGTGTGCCCGGGGGTATCTTGATCTTCGCCCTTCCGTCGATGGTGGGCACTTCTACCTGCGTGCCGAATACCGCATCGGGGAAGGAGAGGTGCAACTCGTAGGCCGCATTCAGACCCTCGCGCTGCAGTTCCTTATGCTGTTCTTCTTCTATCAGTATGATGAGATCACCGGGAGGACCTCCGCGTTCACCCGCGTTGCCCTTTCCGTTGATGTTTAGCTGCATTCCCTCCTGCACGCCCGCGGGTATCTCGATGCTCACGGTCTCTTCCGCATACACGCGGCCTTCGCCTTTACAGTTGCTGCACTTCGCAGTGATGGTGGTGCCTTCGCCATTGCAGGTAGGACAAGTGGTAACGGTCTGCATCTGTCCTAGGAAGGTGTTCTGCACCCTGCGCACCTGCCCACTTCCGCCGCAGGTATTACAGGTCTGCACGCTGCCCTTATCCTTCGCGCCCGTGCCTCCGCATACATTACAGCCTACATATTTTTTCACGCGGATGTTCTTCGTCACGCCCTTCGCGATCTCTTCGTAGTTCAACTTCAGCTTCACGCGAAGATTGCTTCCCCTCACGCCGCGTCCGCGCTGGTTGCCGCGACCGCGCTGAGTGCCTCCAAAGAAGTTTCCGAAAATATCATCACCGAAAATATCTCCAAACTGGCTGAAGATATCTTCCATGTTCATTCCGCCTCCGCTGTAAGCGCCGCGCCCGTTGCCGCTCACACCCGCGTGGCCATAGCGGTCGTATTGCGCCTTTTTATCCGCGTCGCTAAGCACCTCGTAGGCTTCTGCCGCTTCCTTAAATTTTTCTTCTGCTGATTTATCTCCCGGGTTACGATCAGGATGGTACTGCATGGCCACCTTGCGATAGGCCTTCTTTATCTCATCAGCCGATGCGTTTTTCTGAACTCCAAGGATATCGTAGTAGTCGCGTTTAGACATAGCTTCAATTAGCTAATTAGCTAATTAGTTAATTAATAATTATTACTTCCCCACCACCACTTTCGCGTGCCTGATTATCGTCCCATTAAGATAATAGCCTTTAGTCACCTCGTCAATGACCTTACCTGAAAGCTCGGGGGTAGGGGCGGGGATCTCGGAGATGGCTTCATGCAATTCGGGATCGAAGTCTGTTTCCTTCGATTCCATCAGCTTCAGTCCCTTTGCTCCGAGGGTATTCCTGAGTTTATTAAATACGAGTATGATGCCTTCCTTTTCGGCGCTGTCTTCCAGGTTTTCCAGTTGCTTCTGGGCGCGGTCGCAGTCGTCGAGCACATCTAGCAGGTCGCGGATTACATCAGCTCCGGCAGTCTGAATCAGTTCAATCCTCTCTTTGGCGTTACGCTTGCGCATGTTGTCGAATTCCGCCACCTTGCGCAGGTATTTGTCCCTGCACTCTTCAAGCTCCGCCTTGATCTTCTCCATCTCATTTTCTGTTTCAACAGGTTCGTTCAGGTGCGTTGTGCCACCCTGGTTCTCATCCGCATTGATGTCAATCTCTTCCCTGCGATCCACAGGCTCTTGCTTACTGTTCATATCTGTCATTTTTTCAAAATTGTTTGCAAAGTTAAGGCTGTCAAGAATATTGCCAATGGGGGGTTTGGGACAAAATGGCGCATACCAATTAGCCAATTAGTTAATTAGCTAATTAGCTAATGAAAAGACTTCTGAAGTAGCAGTGCTAATCCATTAACTAATTAACTAATTAGCTAATTAAGTAATTAACGAGCTACCTGGAACTTTCCCGAATCAAGCACTCGGCCCGACTGGTCTGTAAGATGGTAAACATACACTCCCCTGTTGTAGTTCGAAAGTTGGAGAGTTGTCTTCTCGGCTACATTGGGAGTTTCAGACATTTTCTTCCCGAGGAAATTGTAGACAATGATCGTGAGGCCGGGTTGATGGCCCTTTGTGAGATCGAATGTGATGTAGGTACTGGCGGGGTTGGGGTAGATCTTTAAGCCCTTACCGGGGTCTTCCGGACCCGTACGACCTCCCTGGCCAAAGCTGTTGGCAGAAAGAAAGACCGATAAAAACAGTATGGGTAGAAATCTCTTCAACGAATCAAATTTACTTTTATTTTTCAATAATAGGATGATTTTCTTAATAATACAAAGGCTCTGCCATAAAAAAAATTCGCCATTTGAAAATCAAGTAGTTTCACGCGGGAAAGTACGATTTTAACAAAATTCTTTGGGAATGAGAAGTTTGACCGTTGACCGTTGACCGTGAACCGTTGACCGTGAACCGTTAACCGTTGACCGT
>CBINHQ010000452.1:0-2522 GCA_966250475.1 uncultured Chitinophagaceae bacterium | reverse complement strand
GCAACCGATATCTGGCCCGATGGTCTGGGTAGCAGCAGCGGCGAACTTGGTCACAATGTGATGGACCATCACTTCAGGTGTGGTGCAGGTGGTCGTGTGGAAGGATACGAAGACATGTACGTTTTCGGTCGCAGGCCAACCGGCTTCTACATTCCGCGCTTCCGCAATATTTATGATGATAAGCGCGATTATCTGCGCGGGTTCGGTTACCAGGGTGGATCGGGACGAGCAGGCTGGGGAAGAAATGTGGCAGAGCTTAGCATTGGCGGCGACTTTAAGGATGCACTTTGCGAACCTGGTGAGTGGTCGATTGGAATGACAGCATTCGCCGAGATGCTTCCTTATCACGAGAACACCATTTCACTTGATAAGGATGTGAAGGATAAATGGGGATTGCCCGTACTGCGCATGAATGTGGAGATAAAGGAAAACGAACGCAAGATGCGTAAGGATATGATGGAAGACGCGAAGGAAATGCTCGAGGCAGCAGGTGTGAAGGATGTGAATACTTACGACTCTGGTTACGCTCCTGGAATGGGCATCCATGAAATGGGAACCGCACGTATGGGCCGCGATCCAAAGACATCGGTCCTCAACGGACACAACCAGGTTTGGGATGCGAAGAATGTATTTGTCACTGATGGCGCTTGCATGACATCTGCCTCTTGTGTGAACCCTTCACTCACATACATGGCCCTCACCGCGCGTGCGGCTGATTATGCCGTGAGTGAGTTGAAGAAAGGAAATCTTTAAACTGTTAAACGATTTGAAATGAACAGACGTGATCTGATAAAATCCATTGCTGTAATTACAGGTGGAGTATTCATCGGTGGAGAGTTGTTTCTCACCGGATGCAAGTCTGGCCCAAAGGCCGCTGCAGGATTTTCCGCAGGCAACATCGCCCTGCTTGATGAAGTAGGTGAAACGATCCTTCCTGCAACGAAATCCCCTGGCGCTAAAGCAGCGAAGGTTGGAGAGTTCATGAAAGTCTACGTGACCGATTGTTACACCGGGCGCGAACAGGAAGCATTCATGAAAGGATTGGAACAACTCGAAGAAGGATGCAAAGACAAATATGGAAAGTCCTTCATGAATTGCACAGCGGAGGAGCGCCATGCCTACCTGCTAACGCTCGAAAAGGAATCGAAGGAATACAATCAACAACGTAATGAGCGCGACAAGGCTCGAAGAGAGCAGGAAGAGAAGGAGGCGGAATTGAAGGAGCACGACCAACAGAGTAATGCACGGGATAAATCGCCCGAGGAACAGGCGGAGAAAGCAGGGAAAGAGAAGAAAGAATTCGAGGCCACACCGAATCATTACTACACGATGATCAAGCAGCTCACATTACTTGGATTCTTCACGTCGGAAGTAGGGGCAACTCAAGCGTTGAGGCACATTTCCGTTCCCGGAAAATACGATGGCGCATATCCATACAAGAAGGGTGATCGTGCTTGGGCAGAATAATCATTTTAAAAGATACCAGATGAAGTACAATCGCAGAAAGTTTCTTCAAATCACCGGCGCCACCTCGGCCGGGTTGTTTCTAGGTTCAGTTGGCGGGCTCTCACTCTTTAGTTCCTGCAAGACAGCAAGTGAAAAAGATATTGCAGCTTACGGCTTGCAGCTCTACACGCTTCGGGATAACATGCCGAAAGATCCTCGCGGAGTATTGAAGCAGGTAGCAGAAGCAGGTTACAAGCAAATCGAAAGCTACGAAGGTCCACAGGGAATCTTCTGGGGCATGAGCAATACCGATTTCAAGAAATACATGGATGATCTGGGAATGACGATTGTCGCGAGCCATGCCGACATAGAAAAAGACTTCGAACAAAAGGCCGAACAATCTGCTGCGATTGGAATGAAGTATCTCATTTGTCCCTGGCTTGGCGCGCAGCCAACCATTGATGATTACAAGAAGAAGGCTGAACTATTCAACAAATGCGGAGAAATCTGCAAGAAGGCGGGATTGAAGTTCGCGTACCACAATCATGATTATTCGTTCAAGCCGCTCGAAGGCCAGGTTCCGCAGCAGGTGATGATGGATAACACCGATCCTGACCTCGTCGAATACGAGATGGACATCTACTGGGTAGTGACTGCGGGTGAAGACCCGGAGGCATGGCTGAAGAAATACAAGAATAGATTCCGTCTTTGCCACGTGAAAGACAGGGCAAAGGAAGCCGCAGATAACGATGCAAGCTGCATACTGGGTGAAGGCTCCATCGACTTTCCACGCATACTGAAGACTGCGAAGGAAAACGGAATGGATTATTTCATCGTTGAACAGGAGCGTTATGATAATTCAACCCCACTCGATTCAATGAGGGCCAATGCCGCGTACATGGAGAACTTCAGGTTTGTTTGATAGATGAGGTTCGCCCGTCAGTCAACCCAGGTTCCCGAGGGCGTTTGAAAGACATTCGCCGGTCCTTATTCTTTCCGCGATTGGCTTCATGTTCTCACGCATTCTGGCATAATCGCCATCTGTAATCTTATTGATGGCCGATTCAATGTCGAAG
>CBINHQ010000451.1:0-2524 GCA_966250475.1 uncultured Chitinophagaceae bacterium | reverse complement strand
GTAACCTCACCGGGCATTCCTGGAGAACCTACTCTGCAGGCAGCAGGGTCCTTTGTGGCGCCGCCATGCCAGACGGAATGAAGGAGAACGATTACTTCCCCTCTCCCATCATCACGCCTTCAACCAAAGCATCAGAAGGACATGATGAAGACATTTCTCCAGATGAGATCCTTCGCCAGGGCCTCGCAACTAAAGAAGAATGGGAACTGCTTTCAAAATACGCGCTCAGCCTTTTTCATCGTGGACGTGAGATTGCCTCCAGGCATGGGCTGATCCTTGCCGATACCAAATACGAATTCGGAAAGATCGGCGACACGATCTATCTGATGGATGAGATCCACACCCCCGACAGTTCAAGATACTTCTATGCGGATGGATTCGATGAGAGACAGAAGAAGGGCGAAAGGCAGAAACAACTCAGCAAGGAGTTCGTGAGGGAATGGTTAATCGCGAACAATTTCATGGGAAAGGAAGGCCAGGTAGTACCAGAGATGACCGACGAATGGGTTGAATCGATCTCTCAGCGTTATGTCGAACTATTCGAAAAAGTAACAGGCCAGACCTTCAAGCCTGAAAGGCTTTCAGAAGAAGAAACAAAGAATCGAATACTCTCTTCTCTCACAAGATTGCAAAAAGAAACGCAGCCCTAAAGAGCTGCGTTGAATGGTGGAATCATCGGGGCAGATTATTTCTTTTTCAGTAGTCCCTGCTTAATCACTTTCTTTTCTGTAGAGCCATTGGCCGACTTTCCGTAGTATGTGTAGCAAAGATTATCGATCATGTATTGTGCCTCACCGTAGCTGAGCCAGTATTCCCTTACATCACCGCGGATGAATGAGTTGTCCGTGTAGTTGTAGAAGTCCCTGTAACCGTAGCGGCTGAGGTCGCCGTAAATTTCATCGCCTTCATACGGCATGTAGCCGGAAGCGCGGATGATGGTGTAGCCGTAATAAGTCTCTACCACAAAGTAGGGGCAATAGATATCGCTGTACACGACCACGCCATATTCTTTATTCAGCCAGTTGTTGTTTCCATCGTGATAATGCACCTCCTGTTTTGTACAGGAAACGAGCAAGACTGCAGCGATTGCTACTAGAGATATGTTTGTAAAAAGTTTTTTCATAACACCAGGTTTAGTTGTTAATTACTTATAAGACGTCATTAATTCTTCATAGTTTGATTGGTGCTTGTTAAAGTAATGTTTACATATGCAGCAAGAAAAATTATGCGGAGGGTCAAGCCCTTCCTAACTTTAACAATGCGCCACTTTCTCCTCTCCATCGCCGTTTTAACATTTTGGTCGATGAATAATAATGATGATTTCTACATGCTCGCGGGCACTTACACTTCCGGTGGAAGCGAAGGGATCTATGTCTGCAAATTCAATCCTGCGAATGGAAAGATTGTGAAGGTTGATTCGATTAAGACATCCAACCCGTCCTATCTCAGCGTCTCTCCTGATGACAAATTCGTGTATGCGGTGAACGAAGACGGCAAGGATGATAACGGGGGAGCTGTTACTGCATTTTCATTTGATAAGAAAGCGGGCAAACTCAAAATGCTCAACTCACAACTTTCCGGCGGTGACCATCCCTGCTTCGTGGAAACTGATAATTCCGGTAGATGGGTGGTAGTAGGAAACTACAGTTCTGGAACACTCTCGGTCTTGCCTGTGAAGGATGATGGAAGACTGGGCGAAAAGATTCAAACTATTAAGCACGAGGGATCTGGGCCAGATGCGAAGCGGCAGGATAAACCTCATGTGCATTGTACGAGGTTCTCGCCGGATAACAAATGGCTGCTTGTTGCCGATCTCGGAATCGATAAGATCATGATCTATTCCTTCGATTCGAAGAATGGAAGGCTGACAAAGTCCGAACAGGAGTTTGCGGCATCCGATCCTGGTTCGGGTCCGAGACATATTACCTTTCATCCTTCGGGAAAATATGCGTACCTGATTGAGGAAATGAGTGGAACAGTTGTAGCGTTCAAGTCCAATGAGGGAAGGCTGGAAAGAATACAGCGCGTCTCACTTCTTCCAGATGGATTCAGCGGAAGAATCGGCGCGGCAGATATTCATATCAGTCCGGAAGGAAAATTTCTCTATGCTTCTAATCGGGGAGATGCCAATGATATTTCCGTATTTAGAATTGATGAGAATGGAGAGTTGAGGTTTTCTTCGAGACATTCGGTAATGGGGAAGGGACCGAGAAATTTCACAATTGATCCGACGGGAAGGTTTTTGTTGGTAGCTAATCAGCAATCAGATGAGATTATAGTTTTCAAAATAAAAAAAGAAGACGGTTCGCTGATTCCGACAGATAACAGTTTGCCTATGGACTCGCCGGTATTTGTTTATCTGGTCTCTTAGGTTGCAAGTGCTTTTTTTAACGCAGAGAACGCAGAGGATTGCGCAGAGTTAGCAGAGGTCTTTTTCGATTCGAATATTCATTTGAAATTCGCAGGTTCTCTCCGCGTCTCCCCGCCCTCCGCGGTAAACCCTGCGCCGCAGGCGCCCCATTTT
>CBINHQ010000450.1:0-2529 GCA_966250475.1 uncultured Chitinophagaceae bacterium | reverse complement strand
TTATTCTGGTGATGGCATTATCCCTTGTGATGATCCCATCCCAATCACAGTCCGGTGCTGACGAGTTTTCAAACAACATTACCTTCAAAGTCTTTGGTGAATGTATCCACTGCCAGCAACGGATAGAAGCCGCCGCGAAGAGGGGAGGTGCGACCTCTGCTAGTTGGAATATGCAAAGTAAGATGCTCAAATTCTGCTATGTTGGTTCGGATAAGACGCTAGAATCCATCAAGTCGAACATAGTTTCTGTTGGTCATGACCTCGAAGACCGCAAGGCCGATAATAAAGTGTACGCTTCTCTTCCGGAGTGCTGCCATTACAGGAAGGAATCAGTAGCTAACGAAGGCGAAGCTGTTTCTGCAAACATGTTGGAAGGCACAGTCTCTGGCGCCGATGCAAATGGTAAACTCATTCCGCTTCCGCAAGCAAACATCACCATCGCGGGAACAGGCAATGTTGTGCAATCCGACAACACCGGGCACTTCAGGATTGATGTGGGCGCACAAGGCGCCATGTTGATTGCCAGCTACGCTGGATACAGCAACGACACGCTTCATGTAATGGGCGGAGGTCACGCCAACGTGATTCTCGAACAAAGCTTCAACCTCGAAGGCGTGGTGGTGAGAGCGAGACAACGATCAAGCTACATCTCGAATCTCGGTGCAATGAGAACGCAAATCATGACCGATAAGGAACTCTTCAAGGCCGCATGCTGCAACCTGGGTGAGAGTTTCGAGACGAATCCTTCGGTGGATGTGACATACAACGACGCAGTGACGGGATCGAAACAAATTCAACTTCTCGGGCTAAGCGGGAATTACACTCAACTCACCGTAGAGAACCTGCCTGGTCCGAGAGGACTTGCCACGCCTCTCGGATTGAACTCCATCGCGGGTCCATGGATTGAATCGATTCAACTCACCAAAGGAATCGGTTCTGTTGCGAATGGATACGAGAGCATCGCCGGCCAGATCAACATCGAACTCAAGAAACCAACCGGAAAGGAACGACTCTTTGCAAACATGTACGTGAATGATTTTGGAAAGACCGATCTCAATCTCAACCTCGCAACCAGAGTGGGAAAGAAATGGTCGACGGGATTGTTGTTGCACGATGACTTCATTCTAAATCGCAAGCTGGATCAAAACAAGGACGGCTTCCGCGATCTTCCTACAGGTAACCAGTTCAATTTCGTTAACCGCTGGCATTACGATGGAGTGAAAGGACTCACTTCACAGTTTGGAATTAAATTTCTCAACGATGAGCGTACGGGCGGACAAACGAGCTTCGACAAGAAGGATAAGTTCACCACCAACAGCTATGGTATTGGAATCAATACGCGGAGATACGAAGCGTTTGGAAAGATCGGCTATGTTTTCCCCGGCAGACCATACAAAAGCATTGGCTTGCAATTGTCGGGATTCGCTCACGATCAGGATGCATTCTTCGGTTTGAACTCTTACGATGGCAGGCAGGAGAATCTTTACCTGAACCTCATCTATCAATCCATCATCCGGACAACTATGCACAAGTTCAGGACGGGAATCAGCTTCACTCGTGACAAGTACGAAGAGCAGTACAAGGGAATTGAATTCAGCCGGACCGAGGCCGTTCCGGGAGCATTTCTCGAGTACACGTTTTCTCCTACAGAAAATTTCAACCTGGTTGCCGGAATTCGTGCCGATCACAATTCAATCTTTGGGTTCTTCGCAACGCCGCGTTTGCATGTGCGATATGAACCTGTGAGCGGAACAACCATTCGGCTGAGTGCAGGAAGGGGACAACGCACCGCTAACATCTTCGCGGAAAACATTGGAGCCTTAGCAAGCTCGAGACTTATCGTGATAAACGGACAGGGATCTGGCAAGGCATACGGACTTGAGCCGGAAGTGGCTTGGAACAAAGGAATCAGCGTGGATCAGAAGTTGAGGCTTTTCAATCGTACGGCAACAATTGGCATCGACTTCTTCCGCAATGATTTCGAAAATCAGGTTGTGCTCGATCTCGAGGATCCCTCGCAGGCAGTATTCTCCAATCCCGAAGGAAAATCCTACTCAAACAGTTTTCAGGCAGAGCTCACCATGGAACCATTAAAATCGCTCGAAGCAAGATTTGCATATCGATTCTTCGATGTGAAGTCGATGTATGGCGGCAAGCTGCAGCAGAGGCCGCTCATCTCGAGGCATCGTGCATTTGCAAACCTCGCATATAGCACTGGAAAATGGAAGTTCGACTACACGATGAACTTTAATGGAGAGAAGAGAATTCCGTTCACTGGATCGAATCCTACAGAGTATCGCCGCGACGCAAACTCACCTGCATTCGTGCTGATGAACGCGCAAGTCAGCAGGACAGTTGGAAAGAAACGCCCGATGGATTTCTATATCGGAGTGGAGAACCTCACTGGCTTCATGCAGGATAATGCGATCATCGCAGCCGACGATCCGTTCGGACAATACTTCGATGCCTCATTGGTATGGGCTCCCGTTACAGGAAGAATGTTCTACCTGGGCTGGAGGTTCTCATTAA
>CBINHQ010000449.1:0-2536 GCA_966250475.1 uncultured Chitinophagaceae bacterium | reverse complement strand
AGTCTCTAAATTTTAAGACTCTCATCCCTCAACCCTCATCTCTCATCCAAGAACGGTCAACGGTCAACGGTCCACGGTCCACGGTCCACGGTCCACGGTCCACGGTCAACGTTATACAGTCAACGACAAACCTCAAACCTCAACACTCATCTCAACTTAACCATCTTCCCCCTCGTAAATCTCACAATCGCCGAAGGCTCGGCAATACGTTCATCATCGCGGCGGTAATTGACTACATAGTCTACGCCTTCGCGGATGTCGAGTGCTACGTCGCGGAAGGTGGCAGGTGCAGGAGTTCCGGATTTATTTGCAGAAGTAGAGACCAGCGGTCTCTGAAGTCGTTTGATTAAATGGCGGCAGAATTCATCCTTGCAAATTCTTATGCCGATGCTTCCATCCTCTGCTACCACATTATCGGCCAGGCCAATTGCGCCGTCGAAGATCACGGTGGTAGGACGGTCGGATGACTTGATGTAATCGAACACGGAAGGATCGGGGTGCGCCACGTATTTGTACACGTCGCGTTCATCGGCCACGAGAACGATCATCGCCTTCGAGTCGGCTCGCTTCTTCAGTTCGAAGATGCGATCGATTGCCGCCTCATTTGTAGCATCGCAGCCAATTCCCCAGATGGTATCCGTGGGATAGAGGATGATTCCTCCCGCGCGTAATATCTCCAGGCATTTTTCAATGTCGTTGCTGAATGTTACCATATCTTCTTATAAATATCGATCATGTTTGATGCATATTTTTCCGGCGCGAATTTCTGCGCATGCAACATGCCTTTTTCTACCATTTTTTTTGACAAATCCTTATTTGTAAAAATCTGCTTCATTCCATCCGCGATCTGTTCCGCGCTGTCGGGATTTGCATAGAATGCAGCATCGCCTCCCGCCTCAGGCAGGCATGAAACATTTGAAGTGATCACCGGCAACCGACTCCAAAGCGCCTCGAGAACTGGAATGCCAAACCCCTCGAAGAATGAAGGATAGATGAGGCATACTGCGGACTGATAGATTGCAGGAAGATCACGTCCTGTCACAAATCCCGGATCCTTTGCTGACTTTCCATCCGCAAGGAAGATCACTTTATTTTCGAGATGATGCTGAAGAAGAAAATCCCTCACCTTTTGTTTATATTTTCCTCCGTCACCTACAACCACGAGAGGAATTTCAATTTCATTCCGAAGAATGTACATCGCCTTGCAGACATTCATCAGATTCTTCCTTTCAATGATGGAGCCGACATAGAGGAAGAATTTGGGAGGAAGTCCATACTTCGCAGCAATCCTAAATTTCTCTGCCTCATCGATTCTTTTTGCGAATGCAGGTGAGCAACTCTGATAGCAGACTGTGATCTTCTCTGCAGGAACAACATAGTATTGCAGGAGATCATCCCTCGTTTGATTGCTGATTGCAACAATGTGGTCCGCATTTGCGCAGGCGTACCGGAACTTCTTCGAGTAAATCTTCACGTCCACTGCAGAGTATTGATTGGGAAAACGCTCGTGTATCAGATCGTGCATGGTAACGACCGATTTGATGCCGGTCCTTTGAATGCCAACAGGTATCTCGTGGCTTAGTCCATGATACAGGTTGATGCCATCTCGCTTCAGGTCCTTCTTCACCCAACTGCTGCGCCAGGCGGAAGAGAAGAATCGATCGATGGATGAGGAAGGACGTCGCTCGTGAATATTCTTTTCCTCGAGATTGAAGACCGGTGAAGGCTTTGGATTATAGAGATAATAATCATGCTCCGGATAATGCGATGCCAGCAACCGGATGAGGGTTCGACTGTAGTGGCCGAGTCCGGTAGAATTGTGATAGGCGCGCTTGGCATCGAATCCAATGTTCATGGCTGTCAAAGGTACGTGACGTGGCAATTATTAATTAGCTATTACCTATTTACCAATTAAACTGAGGATTTCACGGCATTCCTTCCGTGAAAGAAACAACGAAGATCGGGGGAAATCACATTGAATTTTTTTCTGGCCGTGGTAGGTTTGTGCCATGATCGATCAGATAGGTTTGCGTTTCCTGTGAAAATTAATTGGCTTACAACCATGGTTGGGTGTGGCATATGTGTCTGGGGCAGGCTTTGCGCCTGGTTTGGGGAAGTATTGCCACGGCAGGGTAAATAATGGCTGGTTGGAGGCGGGGGAGGGCAAATGCGGGGAGGGCCCACGGGGCGCGAGACACTTAATTCCCACCTAAACTTTCAATACGCATACTCATAAATTACCGACGTATAATTGTCGCACCCAACGCCATCAAATTGACAAATTAAACACTGGATTGAATTAAAAACAAGCCCCAATTAACTGAACCCCTATTTAGTCAATTGAATAATTAAGGTATTTTCGCCGCAAAAATAAACCGGATGAAAGAATTGATCTCAGCGGCCTGGTCGAATCGTGAGTTGCTCAAGGAAATTAAGTATTCCGATGCCGTTCGCTCCGTAATTGAGGAGGTGGACAAGGGAAGGTTGCGTGTCGCCTCACCTGCATCGGCAAACGAGTGGGAGGTAAATGAATGGG
>CBINHQ010000448.1:0-2540 GCA_966250475.1 uncultured Chitinophagaceae bacterium | reverse complement strand
TGGCTGCTGCCTGCATACATCATGTTCTATACAATATTGCCGAAGGTTGCGGGTGGTAAGCTTTATTCCGATCTGGCTGGAAGAATTGCATTCTTTGGATTCCTCATCCTATCAATTCCGATCGGTGTACACCACCAATACAGCGACCCTTCTATTACACAGGGCGTAAAATTCTTCCAGGGAATGCTCACATTCGGCGTAGTGATACCGAGTTTCATTACAGCATTCACCATTGCGGCCACGCTAGAGTATGCAGCAAGGAAAAGAGGCGGAAAGGGTTGGTTTGGCTGGATGGGTAAGCTGCCGTATTTCGACAGCAAGAACTTCCTGTTCTCTTATTTTATCTGTGGTCTGATACTTTTCATATTCGGTGGATTGACAGGTGTGGTAAATGCATCTTATCAGTTGAACACCGTAATTCATAATACATCCTGGCTGCCCGGCCACTTCCACATGACGGTTGCCGGTCCGGTGTTCCTTGCCATCATCGGCATGAGCGTGTACCTGTATTCCACAATGAGTGGTAAGAAGATCTTCATGCCGAAGGTAAATGTGATCATTCCTTATTTGTGGATGATCGGCGTGCTGATCTTCTCTACAGGATTAATGTGGGGTGGATTGATCGGAGAGCCAAGAAGGACAAACCTCGGAATGACTTATCTCAACAGTGCAAGTGAACACTTCAGGCCTGATTGGGTTCCGACAACATTACTGGCGCTATGCGGAGGCATCATCATGTTTATTGCAGGTATGCTGTTCCTCGTGGTATTCTTTGGAACAATGTTCAGAAAGAAATCCACAGAATCTGTGCTTGAATTGCCAGTGAGTGAAGCTTATCATGATGAGAAGAGAATTCCATTGTTTGACAGGTTTAAACCCTGGCTGGTTGTGATGGGAGTTGTACTTGCGCTTGCATACATCCCTGCATTCCTGAACGTGGAGAAGAATACTGGTCCTGGTGCGCCGGCCTTCACGCCGAGCAATCCGGTACCAATCGAAAATGTTAAGAAGTAATGAAGAAAAGATCTTCCACATGGATTTTTATTGCACTCGTGATCAGCATTCCATTGCTTGCCTACACAGGCTACCACATGATGGAAAGAAGATTCATGAGGCTGCCTGTGTTCGGAAGGGAAGAGATTGTAGATGGCAGGAAGGTCGCTCATAAAATTGAAGACTTCATTCTCATAGACCAGAATGGGAATGAATATAATTCGGAAGAATGGAAGAACCGTGTAGTTGTTGCTGATTTCTTCTTCACAAGTTGCGGCACTATTTGTCCGAAGATGACTGCAAGTCTTAAGAAGGTTCAGGAAGCATTTGATGGCGATGAGGTACTCATCAATTCCTTCACTGTGGATCCGGAGCGTGATAATCCCGAAAGGTTGAGCTGGTATGCATCGAGGTTCAACATTCGCGGTGAAAACTGGAAGCTACTCACTGGAGAAAAACGTGATATCTATCGAATGGCGAGAAACAGTTTCATGGTAGTGGCGACAGATGGTGATGGAGGTCCTGATGATTTCATTCATAGCGAAAAACTGGTGCTAATCGACAAGCAGGGAAGGATCAGGGGCTATTACGACGGCACGGAGAATTCTGATGTGAAAAAACTAATTGCTGATATTAAAAAGCTTAATAATGAAAAATAAATTCTTTGTTTCATTGTTGTTTATTTCAGTGGTGGGGCTGGCGGCTCATGCCAGCCCGGAGCCACCACTAGAAGGAAAGACCATCTTCATGTCGCGCTGTGCAGCTTGCCACAATGTGAACAAGCCGTTGACTGGCCCTGCACTCGCCGGAGTGGATGAAAGACGGTCCATAGACTGGATCATCAACTTCGTGCATTCTTCGCAGGAAATGGTGAAGGCGGGCGATAAGGATGCGGTAGCATTGTTTGAGCAGTTCAACAGGATACCAATGCCAGACCACAAGGACCTAACGCCGGAAAACATCAAGAGCATCGTAGAGTATATCAAGTCCGAGGCAGTGACTGCCACTGAGAATGTAGCTCCATTTGCAAAGCCGGGAAAGAAACTGGCGAAGTATGCATTGGTTGCGCCAGGAGATTACTGGTTATTTGGAGGTTTGATTCTGGCGGTGATCATGCTCATTGGCACGATGGTATTCGCGGCGAAAGTGAAGGCAATGAAGAACCTTGCACTGGAAAAAAAACAACAGGGTCAATAATATGCAAATGACATTAAAACTATCAGATAATTTGTCCATTAGTGAACTGCAAGAGCAATTCACGGGGATGTTTGCTTTTCTGAAGATTCGACTCTACAAAGTTGGAGAAGGCGAAGAGAGGCAGCAATTGCGTGAATCGAAGACTCTGAAGGAAGCAGGATTGAAAAAGCAGGGAAAGCTACACATAGATGGTGATATTACCGTGGGTGAATTTGAGAAGAAATTGAGGGAGGAATATGGCTTGATCGCGCAGGTATCGAGAAGGTCGGGAAGGATATGGCTCGAGACAACCATGACTGATAACTGGACCCTGAACCATCAGAATGAACATGGCAGAGAATTGTCGTCAC
>CBINHQ010000447.1:0-2540 GCA_966250475.1 uncultured Chitinophagaceae bacterium | reverse complement strand
TAATCATCTGGTCGCATAGCGACCACTGGTGGGTAGAAAAACGATCCGCCCCCGGAGGGTTCCGCCGTCCCATAGGGACGGTTGGTGCAAATTCCAACGCCCAATTGAATTACCGGAATGATCGTAAAGGGATACCCACCAATTGTCCCCCTCTGGAAAATTGGCTTGAAAAATGCCACACCGCATTCCCATCATCCAATCGTCTTCCCCTTCATCGCCTTGCCGATGGCTTCGTCCATCAGGCGCTCGGCATAGGGACGGGAAATCGCATTCAATTCTTCAATCGCCGCCTGAACCTCGTCCTTTGTGCCCGACGTGATCAATTGCTCTAATTTAGTTGATGCACCTTCCGTTTGCGAAAGCTCTTCCTCCGAAAGATATTGCCTGTTCTTCTCTATGAATTGTTTGGTCGTGTCGAGCAACAACTTTCCTTCGGTCTGCGCTTCCACCAACGCACGCGTCTGCATATCCTCCCGCGCATGGGTGATCGAATCCATCAACATATTCTCTACCTGCTCATCCGTCAATCCATACTGCGGTTTCACCTCGATGGTTTGCTCGATGCCGCTTCGAAGTTCCTTCGCCCTCACCATCAGGATTCCATCCGCATTTATCAGGAACGAGATTTCAACTTTTGGCAATCCCGCAGGCATGCCAGGAATTCCCGTGAGGTTAAATTCCGCAAGCTTTCTGTTATCCTTCACCAAATCGCGCTCACCCTGGAACACCGATATCCTCATGCTGCCCTGGCCATCCTTCTGAGTAGTGTATTGCCGCGATGCCGTCACGGGAATCTTCGAATTTCTTGGAACGAGCACATCCATCAATCCTCCCATCGTTTCTATTCCGAGTGAAAGCGGAGTGATGTCCAGCAATAGCATGTCCTTGTTATTTCCTGCCATGATATCCGCCTGCACCGCCGCGCCAAGCGCCACCACCTGATCGGGATCGACTGAATCATTCACCGTCTTGCCGAAGAATTCAGAAACAGATTTCTTCACCAACGGAACTCTTGTGGAACCTCCAACCATTATCACACTGTCGATCTGGCTTACTTGCAGATCGGCATCCATTAGTGCGCTTCGACAACTATCAATCGTCTTCTTAACAAACGGCATGATCAGTCGCTCGAATTCTTCCTTCGTTATCGAGAGTTTAATTCCTTCTATCGAAGTCGCGTAAGAATCCTCACTGCTGAGTCTCTTCTTTGCTTCTTCTGCCGCCAGTCTTAACTGCTGAGCAAATCCATTCTTACTCTCCTTCATCTTTTTAACGCGCTCATCGGCTGACCAATGATCTGCGATTGCCCTGTCGAAATCATCTCCACCTAAGTAAGTATCCCCGTGAGTCGACAACACCTCGAACACTCCATCCCTGATTTGCAGAATTGAAATGTCGAATGTTCCTCCTCCCAGATCGTATACTGCCACTGTTTCCGATTCATTCTTCTTCATGCCCAGCCCGTATGCGAGACTCGCCGCCGTAGGTTCGTTGATTATACGTAGCACATCCAAACCTGCAAGTTTACCCGCATCTCTTGTAGCCTGTCGCTGCGCATCGTTGAAATATGCAGGTACAGTGATCACTACTCTGGAAACAGGAGTCTTGAGAATATGCTCTGCGCGAGATTTAAGTTCTTTTAGAATGTAGGATGAGAGTTCAATTGGAGAATAGAACCGCTCCCCCACTCTCACCTTCACCAGACTCTCTGTATCATCATCAATGATCTTGTAAGAGAGTGAATCCACATGCTCGCGAATATCATTGTATGATTTTCCCATGAGCCTCTTCACAGAAAAGATCGTATTACCCGGCTCAGTGACTAGAAATTTCTTTGCAGGGTCTCCCACGAGAATGCTTCCTTTTTCATCGAAGTGAATCACAGAAGGCACCAGCGCCACACCATCATGTTCCTTTAGCACAACCGGTTGCCTGCTCTCGGGATGCACAATCGCCACCAAACTATTCGTGGTACCGAGGTCAATCCCCACAATCATGTCTTCCTTCTGCAAACTACCTGTCGCAATGTTTATACTTATCTTACCCATAACAATTTGCAAAATTAGCCCTAATTAATCAATTAGATAATTAGCCAATTCGTTAATTAGTTAATGTGATAATGAAAAGAGACCCGAAAAGTTCGGGTCTCTCATTGACTAATTAACTAATTATCTAATTAACTAATTATCTAATTATCTCATTAAATACATCTTACCGTACCCTTTATTAAAGTACTTATCCGTATTATCACCTTCCGCACGATACTTATCGAGCGACTTTCCATTGAGGTTGGTGATTACACGATACAGGTAGATACCATTCGCGAGTTTCTGTCCATACTGATCAGTTCCATCCCACTTGAACTCTGTAATGTTTCTTCCGATATGCAACGGACCGAGTTCATCCTTCGTGATCTCCCTCACTACCTTACCGGTAATGGTAAGAATCTGTATGCGGATGTTCTGCGGCACTTCACTACCAGTGATGGTGAACACAAATGCAGTCGATGTCGTGAACGGATTCGGATAGTTGAGCATGTT
>CBINHQ010000446.1:0-2546 GCA_966250475.1 uncultured Chitinophagaceae bacterium | reverse complement strand
GATCCTTTCGAACAATTCGAGTGAATCGAAGAGTTCATTCACCGTATCGGGAGCGAGGAAATCGTATTCGAAACGAAGAGACTTGTCGGTACGGTTATCTCTTGCGAGATACTTGCCTGCATTCCTGGCGAGCGCGTACATGTTGTACATGAGCCAGTATCCGGGCATGATCACGAGTCGGTTGTTGCTCACATCGTTGTTCACCAGAGAGAAGGGAATGGGAATATTCAGTTCGGCAGGGAAGTCGCCCTTCGCCAGAATGGTATACGATGCAAACTTCGAATTATGTTTCAGGCTAACGCATAGCGCAGGCCAGAAGCCGCGTCCTGCGATTATCTCACCATCGGGCCCGCGTGAATTATGATTGGAGCCGATCGTAGCGCCGGCAGCAATATTGCTCTGACCCATCACCAGGGCCGCGCAGAGAAAAGAGTTGTTGTGGTGCTGCTCATGCGCGGGAAATATGAGCGAGTTCAACACCTCACAGCACGAGATGGTTGAATTATCGCCGAGGTAACTGTTGATCAATCGTGCGCCGTACTTCAACTGCGAGTTGCTGCCGAGAATGAATCGCACAGACTTCACACCATAAAATATCCTGCACCCGAAGCCAATGATTCCGTTCACGAGTTCGCATCCTTCACCGATCTGTGATTTTGCTTCGGGGCTAGAATTTATCGTGAGATTCTTCAGTTTGTTCGCTCCTTTGATATATGCATCGCTTCCAATCCACACATCCTTGATGATGCGCGTGTTCTTGATCACCGTACGATCTCCGATCTTTCCGTAATAGCCGCGGTGACGGTTGAATTTTTTTTCGGTGAATTCCCTGAAGCGATCCATCAGCCTCTCATCATCCCTGTACTTGGTCCACATGTGCGCATCACCCGCGAGCATGCCATTGAATGGCATCACGCTTCTGCCTCCGTTTTCGTTTCGGAGTTCGAGCCAGATTCTTACGGCTTCCTTCTCGCCCTTCTTGATCACGCCGTTGCCAAACTTAGCATGGTCAGTGGTAGCTAGTTCATTCACGTTCGCGATGATTACATCGTTGCCGATGATGTAATGACTGAGGAAGTTCACATTGTCGATGGCTACGTTATCGCCAATGTCGGAGCTGACGACAGTGCTGTTGTAGATGCCAACAGGAAGGCGGAGGTTGTTGAACTCGAGAAAGAAGGGTTCTAGTTTGCCGATGCGTATCAGCCCAAAGAACTTGCATCGTTGAATGAGGTCGGGATTGAATGGGTCGGAGACCATCAACTTCGTCCAGTCGTCGGAAGTATTTTGATTCTCCTTCAGTCTGGCGATCTCCTTCTTTGTCAAATGCCTGAAGAGGTTGGTGCTCCTGTGCTGAATATTGCGGAGATGATATTCATCCTTTCCTTTCGGAATGAATTCCGGCCTGATGAAGTTGTAGCCCAGAGAAGAAATGGATTGCTTGTTAATCTTATTCATTGGCGCTTCAATGGAATGAAGAATTGTTAATGAATGAATGCAACGACAAAGCCGTTACCATAAAGCTACGTAAATCAGCAACCACGCCGGGCAAAGAAGGATCATTCCACCGTTACGCTCTTCGCGAGATTGCGCGGCTTGTCCACATCGAGGCCTTTCGCCACACCAATGTAATAGGCGAGCAGTTGAAGCGGAATCACGCTAAGCATTGGAGCGAGAATCTCATCGGCTTCGGGAATGATCATTACATCGTCGGAGAGCTCCGTTGAAACATCATCGCCTTCGGTGATTACCGAAACGACTTTCCCTTTGCGTGCTCTGATCTCCTGCATGTTGCTCACGATCTTCTCGTGGTACTGGTCGCGAGTGGCGACGAATACAACGGGCAGGGTTTCATCTACCAGCGCGATGGGGCCGTGTTTCATTTCAGCGGCTGGGTATCCTTCCGCATGTATGTACGAAATTTCTTTAAGCTTCAACGCGCCTTCGAGGGCAACCGGGAAATTATAACCACGCCCGAGATAGAGGAAATCATGCGCATCCTTGTACTTCTCCGCGATGGCCTTGATCTTCGGACTTTCTTTCAACACCCACGCAACTTTCTCGGGAACTTCCTCGAGTTCCTTCAGCAAATGCATGTAGCGATCCTGGCTGATCGATCCTTTGATGTAGGCGATCTTCAGCGCGATCATAGTGAGTACTGCAAGCTGGCCAGTGAATGCCTTCGTGGAAGCAACTCCTATCTCCGGTCCGGCGTGAGTATACGCACCTCCATGCGATGCACGTGCGATGGAAGAACCCACCACATTCACCACGCCAAGGATGATTGCGCCTTTTGCCTTCGCGGTTTCGATTGCCACGAGCGTATCCGCCGTCTCGCCACTCTGCGAGATCGCAATGATCACATCACCTTTATTAATTACCGGGTTGCGGTACCTGAACTCAGAAGCGTATTCCACTTCCACATTGATGCGGCAGAGTTCCTCGAAGATGTATTCTGCAACAAGTCCCGCGTGCCAGCTCGTGCCGCAGGCGATCATCACAATTCTGTTGGCCTTCACGATCTGTTCGGCGTATTGTTGAATGCC
>CBINHQ010000445.1:0-2559 GCA_966250475.1 uncultured Chitinophagaceae bacterium | reverse complement strand
ACAGGAGAACTTGTAAATGACGGAGAGAATGGTTTTCTTGTAGAGCAAAAAAATGTGGCGATGATCGTGGAGCGGGTGGAGCTACTGATGAATGATCCGGAATTGCGCGAGAAGATGGGCGTCAAAGGAAGAGAATGGATCCGCAAGAATTTCGAGATCGGCAGAATGTCGCAAAACTATATTGACTTATACGAAAAAATTATTCCACAGGGCCGATTAAAAACCCTGCAGGTACCCAACTAATTCAGACTACCCTAAATCTGACCACTATGACTTATGACAAATTCGCTCACTTTCAACTTGAGCGTAAACTCGCAAATGAGTTAAAGAATACCACCGTTGAACAAAGAAGAGTGTTGTATGGAAAATTATACAACGACCTCTTCACTAGTTTTCCGAACATTCCAGACGGACTCAACATTTCGAAGGAAGACAGGCTTGCATGGCAGATTAAGCTAATGAAGCGCCTCTTCGATAAGAACAAAGTCGTGATGGAGATCGGCGCAGGCGACTGCCTCATCAGCAAGGAGCTTGCGAAACACTTCAAAAAGATTATAGCTTACGAGGTTGCCGATAGCATTCCTTTCATTGAAGGATTGCCCGATAATTTCGAGCTTAAGATCTTCAACGGCGTGGACATGCACGAGAAGCCAGGCACGATCGATATCATCTACAGTAACCAGGTTTTCGAACACCTGCATTTGGATGATATCTCTCCCCTGTTGAATGATTATCACAGCTACCTCACTAAAGGAGGAAAGCTGGTTGTGATCACTCCGCACAGGTACACCGGCCCCCACGATATCTCACGCGACTTCACGAAAGAAGCTGAAGGCTTTCACATGAAGGAGTACATCTACAGCGAGATGAGAGACATTCTCTCTGCGCACGGATTCAGGAAGATCAGGGGTTATGTGGGATACAGCAAGATCGGCTACTTCCCACTTCCCATGTGGATGCTTACTTTCGCGGAAAGATGTTTCAACATTCTCCCCGGGGGATTAAAGAGAAGACTCAGAGCAAATTCGCTGTTCTTTAATTTGTTTGGGATGAAGATCATTGCGGAGAAGAAAGGCTAATCATTATTAAACCTGTGCTTTATTAAAGAATAATTATGTGCGGAATCCTGGGATGCATTAACAAAAAGTTTAAACCGGAATCACTCGAATCGATCAGCCACCGCGGACCGGATGGATCAGGTACGTTTACGCGAAACATAAACGGTCACGAGGTAACTCTTGCGCACCGCAGGCTTTCCATCGTTGACATCAGCGAGAACGGCGCACAGCCCATGAGCTCGGGCGACGGCAACTCATACATCACCTTCAATGGTGAGATCTACAACCACGACACGCTGAAGCCCAGGATGAAGTTCAAAGACTTCAAGGGACATTCGGATACGGAGACGATCGTGAACTTCTTCAACGAACACGATCCGCTCACCCACCTGAACCTGCTGAACGGAATCTATGGTTTCGCACTGCTGGATCAGGCTAAGAAAAAACTCTATCTGACGAGGGACAGGTTCGGTGTGAAACCGGTCTACTATCACTTCAGCGACAACCAACTTGTCTTCTCTTCGGAGATCCGTCCATTCAGGCACTACCTGCCGATGGACTACGATCGCGAGAATGTGATGGAGGGACTCAAGATGCGCTACGTTGGTGCGCCCGATACCATATATAAAGGTATACAAAAGGTGGAGCCGGGACAGGTGATCTGCTTCGATCTTAGTGGCGAGAAAATTTCCGTTACAAAAACTTATTATGTGTCCACTCCAAAAATGGGCACACGCAAGCAGGAGTTCAACACACTCGTGAAGGAGTATGGCGACCTGTTTGGCCAGGCAATTGAAAGGCAGTTAATGTCCGATGTGGAAGTTGGCGTGCTGCTCAGCGGTGGAATTGACTCCGCCCTCGTAGCGGCCGTGGCGAAGGATAAACTCCGGAAGCCGATCAAGACCTTCACTGTTGGATTTGAAGAAGGCTTGTTTGAGTCCGATGAGATTGAAATGGCGAAGGAGACAGCGCAAACGCTGGGACTTGAGAACATTCACGTGCGAACTGGCTTCACGGATTTCATCGAGGATCTGAAGAAGATCATTCGCATAGTGGAGGAGCCTATTGCCACAAACTCCATCATACCGATGTATTCGCTCTCCAAGCTGACTTCACAACATGTGAAGGTGGTGCTGAGCGGACAGGGAGCAGATGAGCCGCTGTATGGCTACAGGAAGTATAAGGGACTCATCTTCCTGAAACATCTTGAGAGATTTGGCTTCCTGCGCAAAGGATTGCAACTCTCGGGAATGAAACGTGTGAAGAAGGAAGAAGTGCGCAGGTTTTACGAAGCGGCGGTGGAGAAGGACATGCTGGTGGCATACAGGGAGTACAATAGCATTTCATCGGGTGATGAGATAAGTCAGTTGCTGGAGAAGGCTGGCATGGAAGGAACAACTGAGGTATTGCGCAAGAAGGATGTTCTCTTCAAAGAAAAATGGAGCCCGAGGCTCCCATCCGGTAAGGCGATCATCTCCTTCCCGTTCCTGGACCTCCGCAA
>CBINHQ010000444.1:0-2565 GCA_966250475.1 uncultured Chitinophagaceae bacterium | reverse complement strand
ATGAGCGACCAGGAACTTCGCGGCCTGCACCTCTTTCGCACGAAGGCTGGCTGCATGAATTGTCACAATGGTCCGCTGTTTTCAGATAATTCATTTCACAATAACGGCTTCGCGGGAAATGACCAGGGATACTACTTCGTCACACATAAGGAAGAAGACCTGGGCAAGTTCAAGACTCCTTCCCTTCGCGACGTGGCCAATTCCGGTCCTTGGATGCACGATGGAAGTGTGGCAACGTTGGAAGAGGTGGTTGATCATTACATCAAAGCCAGGCCAATAGCAGGCCAGGATAAATTGATCAGGCCGCGAGGATTATCCAACAGAGAAAAGGCTGATCTGGTTTCCTTTCTAAAAGCAATTTCTGCACCGCCGATACCGGTGAGTAGGCCGGAATTACCGGAATGAAAGGTGTGATTCAGTTTTTTCTAATTGTTCATGGACCATTGGACGCGGATTTGTTATGATTGCTTAAGATCGACGCAGATAAGCCTCTAATCATAACCAACCATAATTCATCATACTAAATCCGTGTCCCATGGTCCTGAAACCAAAAGCAAATGAAAGAACACGCTGATTTCCTGATATAAATCAGGTTGGTTTTTGGCATATTTTCAAACTATCTTTGCCTACTAATTAAAATGAATATGAAAAGATTATTCCTCTTTATCCCAATGCTCATGTTCACTATGCTTGCAGTTGCTCAGCCTCCGGAAGGCGAAGCGAAGCCTGGTGAATGGTATGGAGAAAAAATCAGTGCAGACGGTGCGATTGCCATCTCCGAACTTCCAGCAAGGCTCGAAGAAAGTTCAACCCTAAATACTAAGATCAAGGGAAAGATCATCGATGTCTGCCCCAAGAAAGGCTGCTGGCTCACTCTGCAAGTTAACGACAGCACCACAGCGATGGTGAAGATGAAAGACTATGCATTCTTCCTTCCACTCGCAGCAAAAGGAAAGACGGTTGTGCTCGATGGCGAGACGAAGATGAAGACTACTTCCGTGGCAGAACTTCAACACTACGCGGAAGACGCGAAGAAATCAAAAGAAGAAATAGCTGCCACCACTCAACCAAAGAAAGAAATCAGAATAACAGCCAGCGGGATATTGGTGGTAGAATAACCAGATTTACGAGGAGAAGTTTGGGGTTTGAGGTTTGTCAGGCTCTCAATTACAAGACCCACCCGTGAAGTTTGAGGTTTGAAGTTTAGTGTTAGTAAGACATTTTTTTACAAGACTAACCCTTAAACTTTTAAACCTTTAAACACTTAAACCAAACTTCCAACTCCAAACCCCAAACACTTTCGTTTAAATGTACTGCCGGGAAAAACCCCGGCATTTTTTTATTGTCATTCTTATGTAAAACATGATTACCGTGACAGTTGCATGATGATTGTAAAATTTAACAGTTCAAACTTTGCAGCCGCAATCAAGCGACTATGAACAAAATTTACATGCTTGCTGCCGCACTCTTCATCACAGGCAGCGCATTAGCACAAGAAGACAGCACGGCAAAGGAACTGGAAGAAGTTGTGATCACAGGTCAGTACAAACCTCAATCAATAAAAAATTCAGTCTACCAGCTCAAAGTAATTTCCAAAGAAAGAATACAGCAACAAGGCGCCACGAAGGTGGAAGACGTACTGAAGAATGAACTGAACATCAGGTTCAGCCAGGATGCAGCAACGGGAGGATCGGGAGTCACCATCGGCGGAATGAGCGGGCAAAATGTGAAGATTCTCATCGATGGTGTGCCTGTGTTTGGAAGACAGGGAACCACGAATGAGATCAACATCAATCAACTCGACATCAATTCCATTGAGAGAATTGAAATTGTGGAAGGCCCGATGTCGGTGATCTACGGAGCGGATGCACTCGCAGGAGTGATAAACATCATTACAAGAAAATCATTCGCCTCCGGTCTCTCTGTCTCAGCAAGACTTCACGAAGAGTCGATAGGCGGAGAGTACGGCGTTAAGCAGGGAATACACAATCAATACGGCTCGCTTGCATGGAAGAAAGGCAATTGGGATATGGGTGGAGGCATCGGCCACAATTACTTCGGAGGATGGAAAGGGAATGCAACGGGAAGGGAACTGACATGGCATAAGAAGGACCAGGTAATTGGTAACGCGTTCGCAGGATTCACCAATGGGAAGTTCAATGTGCGTTATCGACTCGATGGCCTCGATGAGATCATCACCAATCCCGGCAATTATGGCATCGCTCCCGATCCTGCTTCAGGTGATACGCTTGCACACGACCAGGAATATCTCAGTCAGCGTGTGATGCATCAATTGCAGGCGGGATACAATCTCAATTCAAGACTCTCATTTCAATTACAATCAGCATACACAAATTACAGCAGGCAGGTATTCTCAACCACGCTGAACAAGCGCACCGGCGATGTGCGTCTCGATCCTGCTGAAGGTTCTCAAAGCGTTTCGGAGATCGATGCGTTTACGTTGAGAGCAATGGGACTCTATAAAATAAATCCTGCCATTGCCATTCAGCCCGGAGTTGACATCAACATGGAGAAAGGAAATGGAGAAAGGCTAAAGGAAGGAAG
>CBINHQ010000443.1:0-2595 GCA_966250475.1 uncultured Chitinophagaceae bacterium | reverse complement strand
GAATGTACACGAGATTCTTCGCGAGGAAGATTTTCTTTCCATTCACTTTAATTTCGTCTTTGGATGATACTTTGTGCCCTGGTTCGGTAACCAGTTCATTGTTCACTTTGACGAGACCCTTCTTCACCATTTCTGCGGCATCTCTTCGTGCGCAGATTCCTGCGTGTGCGATGAATTTATTCAGTGGCATCAATCCTTCGCTTTCTGATCTTTTGATGAGTATCGGCTGCGTGGGTGATTTGCCAGGATTTGCGGCGAGTTCCGCCTTCTTCTTCTCGAAGTATTCTTCGCGTTGCTTCTTTACCTTTCTCTTTTCTTGCCTGTACTGTTCCTTTATCGCGGCATTGCTTTTCTTCTTGGCGAACTTATCGAATGGATTTGACTTCTTCATTTGATTGCTGTTTTACAACAGTGATTTATTTGTTTGAAAATTGAAACTGGGTTAATTCTTATTCGCGAGTTGTCCGCAGGCTGCGTCGATGTCTTTTCCTCTGCTGCGCCTGAGCCTTGCGTTCACACGATGCTTTGCAAGGTAGTTCATGAATGCTTCAACCTTATCCTCCTCGGGCTTTTCAAATTTGGCGAGGTCGATGGGATTATATTCGATGATGTTTACCAGGTCGGCCGGAACCTGCCTGTAAATCTTTATGAGTTCATCGGCATCTTGCAGCGAATCGTTGAAATCTTTGAAGAGAATATATTCGAAGGTGATCTCGTTCTTTGTCTTCTTATAGAAATAGTTCAGCGCATCCACGAGAGATGCGATATTATTCGTGTCATTTATCGGCATGATCTCGTGACGCTTCCTGTCGTTGGCCGCGTGGAGAGAAAGAGCCAGTTTGAATTTTACATTGTCATCTCCAAGCTGACGAATCATCTTCGCTACTCCGGCTGTGGAAACGGTAATCCTTCTCGGACTCATGGCCAAACCATCGGGAGAAGTAATTCGTTCGATCGCACGAAGAACGTTTTTATAGTTCAGCAACGGTTCTCCCATTCCCATGAACACGATGTTAGTGAGCTTTCTGCCATGCATCTTCTCGCTCTGCTGGTTGAGCAGTACCACTTCGTCGTAGATCTCGTCGAAATCTAGGTTGCGCTTTCTCTCGATGTATCCAGTAGCGCAGAATTTGCAACTAAGCGAGCAACCGATTTGAGAGGAAACGCAGGCGGTGTACCTGTCGGTTGTAGGAATCAGCACGCCTTCCACCAGGTGTCCTTCGTGGGTCCTGAACCTTGACTTCACTGTGCCGTCTGATGAATATTGAGTCGCGTCAATGGTGAGGGCGGGGAGTGAAAAATCATCCTTCAACCGCTGGCGGAGATCCTTGCTGAGGTTGGTCATTGAGTCAATGCTCTGCGCCTGCTTCTGCCAGATCCACTCATACACCTGGCGCGCTCTGAACTTCTTCTCGCCCATTTCCCCGAAATATTCTTCCAGCTCAGCCAGGCTTAATGTCCTGATATTGCGCCGCATTGTCTTAAGCATTTTGCAAAGATAAGGAAGGCCGGCTCGTCAAATTACAATTTGGAACGATGTTAAGCGGGAATTAACTAATTAGCTAATTAGCTAATTCGCTAATTAGTTCCCAACTCCCGAATCGTTTAACTTGCAGGTCCAATTATGAAAAAAGCATACGTAATAGACGCGGTACGCACACCCGTTGGTAAATACGGAGGAAAATTGTCCTCCATCAGGCCGGATGACCTTCTGGCACACGTGATCAGATCGATACTTCAGAGAAATCCTTCAATAGATCCAAACGAAATTGGAGATGTGATTGCCGGTGCGGCCAACCAGGCGGGCGAGGACAACCGCAATGTGGCGAGAATGGCAGCGTTGCTGGCCGGTCTGCCCGTGACCGTCCCCGGCGTGACAGTGAACAGGCTCTGCGCCTCGGGAATGCAGGCGATAATGGACGGCGCCAGGCAGATCATGACGGGCGAAGAAGGACTCATCATCGCCTGTGGGGTAGAAAGCATGACACGTGCTCCTTACGTGATGGCTAAGTCGGCTACGCCATTCAATCGAAATGTAGAGGTGTACGACACCACTATCGGCTGGAGGTTTCCAAACAAGCAGCTATCGGCAATGTATCATCCCTATGCAATGGGGGAAACGGCAGAGAATGTGGCGAAGCAGTGGGACATATCCCGCCAGGAACAGGACACCTTCGCCATGTCATCACAACAAAAATATTTCGAAGCCCTGACCGCAGGCAAATGGCAGGCGGAGATAGCTCCGGTGATGTTGGAGGATAAGACTGGACAGACTTTGTTCGAAGCAGACGAACATCCGCGTCAGAGCAGCCTCGACAAACTCGCAAGCCTCAAGCCTGCATTTGCAAAGGATGGCACGGTAACCGCGGGCAATTCTTCCGGCATCAACGATGGCGCAGCTGCGATGATTCTCGCCAGCGAGGAAATGGTGAAGAAGTACAAACTAAAGCCAATGGCCGTGATAGAATCGATGGCTGTTGCGGGAGTCGATCCATCCATCATGGGAATTGGTCCCGTGCCTGCAACGAAGAAGGCGCTAAAACGAGCGGGAATCACTACTGATGATCTCGACCTTATTGAACTCAACGAAGCCTT
>CBINHQ010000442.1:0-2595 GCA_966250475.1 uncultured Chitinophagaceae bacterium | reverse complement strand
TTAGACCTAAGACCCACATCTCTCATCTCTCATCCCTCATCCTCAGACGGTCCACCCTGACCTTCGTCAGGGCAAGCTTGTCTACGGTCTACGGTCAACTGTCAACGGTCAACAGTTATCTACTGTAACCTTTCCCCACAATCCTACTCTACACTTCTAGAAACAGTTTACAAACCAAATCACACAATCATGAAAATAACACGCTTTCCCGTGGCGGGAATCTCCTGCCTGGTACTTTCGATTGCGCTTTTCACAACCACTTCATTCTCCCAGGAACTCAGCGACGCGGAGATCGCCTCAGTAGCCGTCACCGCCAACCAGATCGACATCGACTACGCCAAGATCGCGCAGGAACGATCGAAGAATGCCGATGTGCTGAAGTTTGCCGAGACCATGATCAACGACCACAACGCAGTAATCGGAATGGCCGTTGAACTCGTCACCAAGTTAAAAGTCACTCCGAAGGATAACGATGTAAGCAAGAAACTCCTCGCCGATGCAGAGAAGACAAAGAAGATGCTGAAGAAGAAATCGGGCAGCGCCTTCGACAAGGCTTATGTCGATAATGAAGTCGCCTATCACAAAGCTGTGATCGCAGCAGTAGAAACTGTTCTCATTCCCCAGGCAGATAATGCCGAACTGAAAGCATTGCTCGAAAAGGTCATGCCCGCACTCAGGACTCACCTCGGTCACGCAGAGATGCTTCAGAAAAAATTAAAATAATGAAGAACCAATTTTTTTCCAGGATGAGCAGGCTGATTCTTGCCTGCTCCCTGTTTCTCCTGCCCGGATGTGCAGGAGATTCTAATGATGACAAGCCCGAACATCTTCCTGAAGTCTTTACCGTTGAGATAAAGGACATGAAATTCGTACCGGAACAGATAGAAGTAAACAAAGGCGATACGGTCGTCTGGATCAACCGCGATATCGTTGCTCATGATGCTACCTCTCTCGACGATCCTCCCGCCTGGGGCTCTCCTGCCCTGCAGGCAGGTCAATCATGGAAGATGGAATTGAAGGAATCGGCGGATTATTATTGTAGTTTGCATGTGGTGATGAGAGGGAAGGTTGTTGTAAAAAATTAGTTAATTAGCTAATTAGTTAATTGGTTAATTGAAAAGGCTGATTATGAAGGTTAGAATTAAAAGGGTTTACGAGAAGCCCGCAAAGGCTGATGGCAGGCGGATTCTGGTTGACAGGCTTTGGCCGAGAGGAATGAAGAAGGAAGATGCAAAGATTGATCTCTGGATGAAGGAGATTGCACCAACTACAGAGTTACGCAAATGGTTTAGCCACGACCGCGCTAAATGGAAAGCCTTCCGGGAAAAATACACAAGCGAACTAAAGAAAAATAAAGAACAGGTCGATTTAATTAAAGAAGAAATACGTAAGGGAATGGTTACGCTGGTGTATGCGGCGAAGGATGAGGAGTGTAATGCGGCGGTTGTTTTACAGGAGTATTTAAATAGTTGACAGAATCACCTGACGGCGTATCGTTGACAGTTGACCGTTGACCGTTGACCGCCTTCAGTTGAAAGAAGCGTTTCTCCGAACCAAGGATACGGTCAACGGTACACGGTCAACTAACAACGGTCAACGGTCAACTTTCATATCTTTGCCCCATGATTACCCTCAAAAACCTCTTACTCTCCATCTTCCGCGCGATCTTTTTGCGGAAGAAGGATTGTTGTAAATAATCAGAAAGGGAATCAGCCCGCGCATGGAACATACGCATCATGATCACCATGTTCAGCATGATCCTCACGGGAATCATGATGCCGGGCACACAGCTCATGAAGATCACTCGACTCACGATGATCACGGCGCGCACGACCATCTCGCGCATCACGGCAGCGATTTCAAGAAACGATTCATCATCACTTTGCCGCTTACGATTCCCATTCTCCTGCTTTCTGAAATGATTCAGCACTGGCTGGGGTTTAGTCTTGTTTTTCCCGGGTCAAAGATTGTGCTGCTCGCTCTCTCAACAATCGTTTTCTTTTACGGAGGCTGGCCTTTTCTCTCGGGCTGGTTTCATGAGATGCGCGCACGAAAGCCGGGCATGATGACGCTCATTGGCTTTGCCATCACTGTCGCGTTCATTTATAGTGTCGCCACAGTATTCTTTCTCGAAGGGATGGACTTTTTCTGGGAACTCGCCACGCTCATTCTCATCATGCTGTTGGGGCATTGGATCGAAATGAAATCAGTTGCCGGCGCTTCGAAGGAACTCGAACTACTCGTGAAGCTCATGCCTGCAGAGGCTCATCTTGTGCATGGCGATCATGTAATGGACGTGAAGACAGATACGCTCAAGGAAAACGACATCATCCTCATCAGGCCGGGAGAGAAACTCTCTGCCGATGGCACGATCATCGAAGGCGAGAGTTACCTCGATGAGAGCATGCTCACGGGCGAATCGAAGCCGGTGCGGCGTGTGACAGGTGATAAAGTCATCGCGGGTTCGCTGAATGGAAACGGATCCCTCAAGGTACGAGTTGCCCACGGCGCGAAGGAATCTTATCTCTCTCAGGTGATAAAACTCGTGCAGGATGCGCAACGCTCTAAGTCGAAGACGCAACTCCTGGCGGATAA
>CBINHQ010000441.1:0-2600 GCA_966250475.1 uncultured Chitinophagaceae bacterium | reverse complement strand
TGAAGCCAACCAATCTGAGTGGAAGTGTGGTTGAATACGTAACCTGCACGTACAGGCGCTTCACGGTTCCGTTGCAAGGGTCGCCAAAGACACCATTGCTGGCTGCGACGCTGGCGGAATTGTTTCCAATGTACGCCGCCTCACATATTGCCAGGCTGTTGGCAGCATGACATCCGCCAATGGTGAAGCTGCCGCATGAGCCATCGGGTGTACCATAGCTTGCGAATTGAACGCTTGTGATGAAATTGCCGGGAGGCGCTGTGATGGTGAGGGTGCCATTCTCATTGGCCATGCCACAAAGTGTCTGGGAAAACGCGGAATTAATAGAAAGCAGTAATAATGCAGCCAGCAGGTTTTTCATGGAACAGAATTGGATTCTTTAGTTACGAAAGCATGAAATTATATGCAATCAAATTACCATAGTAGCCCCGAAGGGATATTTTTTCATTTATTGTCATATATCAATATCCTGCTGGCAAATTCTTACATCAGGCTCTTGATATCCACCGCATCCATGTCTGTGAAGGCCATATTCTCACCAGCCATCGCCCAAATGAAAGAATAGCTTGCCGTGGCAGTTCCGCTATGAATGCTCCAGCTTGGAGAGAGGATGGCTTCTTCATTGTTGAGGAAGATGTGCCTGGTCTCGTGCGGCTCGCCCATGAAGTGGATCACGCGCTGGCCTTCGGGAAGGTCGAAGTAGAAATAAGATTCCATTCTTCTGTCGTGCAGGTGTGGAGGCATGGTGTTCCAGATACTTCCTTTCTTGAAGGTGGTCACGCCAAGCACGAGCTGGCAGCTCTTTATTCCATCCATGTGAATGTATTTATTGATCACACGATGGTTGTTATTGTCGAGGCTTCCTAGCTCCGCCGGTGTTGCATCAGCCGCTCTCATGAGTTGAGTGGGATGCTCCTGGTGTGCGGGGCAGGAGAACAAAATGAATTTTGCAGGCGAATCCCCGTTCTTGCTCGCGAAGAGCACATCCTTCTTTCCTTTACCTACGTAGAGACAATCCTGCTTTTCCATATCGAACTTCTCTCCATCGACTGTAACCGATCCTTCACCACCAACGTTAACAATGCCGACCTCCCTGCGATCGAGGAAGTTTTCTGACTTGAGCTGGTTGTAAGTGGGCAGTTTCAGTGGTTCGCCTGCAGGAGTAGCAGCGCCGATAACCATGCGGTCGTAGTGCGTGTACACGCATTCAATTTTCCCAGGAATGACGAGATTCTGGAGAAGAAACTTATCGCGAATCTGGCTGGTATTGTATCTAACGAAATCTTCAGGGTGAACCTGGTGAATGATCTTCATGATCGTTGGTTGAGTTATTCTGAAATGTTGTTGGTTTGAATTACAAAGTCGTTGGTTTCAATCTTGCCTGACTTCCTGAATTGATTTCCTTCGAGCGTGTGGTATGCGCGCACGATGTCTTTGTACTTTATTAGTACTGCATCCTTGTACACTGAGGAGAACTGGTTGCCAACGATCCTGCTCCTCTGTACACCGACAAGGTTGATGAAGGGATCGTTACCATCTGGCATGCTGTCGTCGAACTTATTGTTGAGAATGGAGAGCTGCGGCCCGAGAGTGCTTTCATCGTTTCCGCCGCGATATACATTCAGCAACACACCTGGAGTGCCGTTGAAATAATTGTCTGCGATCACGATGTGCTCGGCATTATACCAGCCTTTGTTGTCGAGTTCGGTTGTCATCTCAAAATAATCAACATCATTCGATCTGAACATATTCCTCCTGATGACGATACTGTCTGCAATGGTTGATTTGTGTGCGAAGAAGAAGTTCTTGCAACCGTTGGTTGATTGAAGGTATTGGATATTGCAATCCTCGACCGAGAGGTTGAAGTGATCTACCGGAGCATTGCTGTCGGTTTCGATGAAGTTGTGCGCCTTCACGCCACTGCCTTCAATATCGAGGTTGCGAAGCATGAGGTTTCCGTTGCCTCCCACTATGAATACGGAGCTGATCTCACCTGTCACGAATCTCGACTGTATGCCTGATCTGCTCTGAATGATGACCTGCTTGTTAATCTTGAAAGGCCTGTCGAGCACGTATGAAGTTCCGGTGAGATTTATACGCACATTTTCCTTTCTCTCAAGCTCGCTGTAGACCTCTTCCGCGTTCTTACAATTAACAGAGAGGAAGCTTGTCTTTTCTTCCTTAGCGTTGTTTCTGAACCATGATGCGCCGCAGGATTTTCTCGCATTCTCATAAATGCTTTTCAGCAGGTCGGCATCCTGGAAGCCGGCCTTCTCGGAGATTCTTCCTTTCAATTTTTCTCTGGCGATAGCTGCAAGTGAGTCGGGAATGGACGAAGTTGTATTGGTGTACGCTACGGGGGCGATCTTGTTCTTCTTCACTTTAAGTTTTTCCTTCTGCATTCCGTAAGGCGCGGCCTGGTTAACTTCCCGGCTGACAACGTTTCCTGCAAAATAGAAACCTGAGAGATCATCGAAGGTTCTGTATACGCTTGTATCGCGATCATTGTAGAAAAGATTATTGATGAAGGCAACATTGTCTGGAGGAAGGGTGCGCTCCTCATCGCTGCCATCGCAGAATGAAACGGGAGAGCAGTTGTA
>CBINHQ010000440.1:0-2612 GCA_966250475.1 uncultured Chitinophagaceae bacterium | reverse complement strand
AATTCTACTCATTATTCTCGGGTAAGTTTCTATTTGTTTTCCTGTCTCTGTTCTTCTTTAGCCAGATTAAGGCACAGGTAACTGTATCAACCGATGTTCCTAATGGACTCGTCTATGTATCGGATACCGACCCCGGCGTTGTTGTATTCGGGGTGAGGAACAACAATAGTACTCCCATCATCATTACGGGACTTGATGCTTACCTTGAGCCTGGCGCAGGCACAGGCACTTACACACTCTGGTATCATCCTACCGCGGTGACCGGAGCGCCTTCCGCGATTACGGCAGGTAACGGATGGGTTCAGTTGGCGCCAAGCGGAACGGTTACACCGACAGCCAATGCGGTGATCCCGATTCTCAGCGGGCTTAACCTGACCATACCGGCCAATACTACCTATCGTCTTGCACTCGAAGGGCCCATTCATTCGCCATATTATGGAACCGCCGGATCTACCGGCGATTTGTTTTCGGGAGCTAACATCTTGATCTATGCGCAGAATAATCCTGCGAGCCCCACATACGCCGGAACATTTCCAAACTCCCCGGCCTCATTTACACCAAGAAGTTTTTACGGAAGCCTGACATACGTTCCTGCAACTGCATGCGTGGAGCCTCCAAACCCGGGCACTCCGATCGTGAAAGCAACTGCCTGTGTTGGCAGCAATATCACACTTGACCTTTTAGGTAATACCATCGGTACAGGCCAGACTTATCAATGGCAGTCTTCACCCGATGATGTGGTTTGGACAAACGTGGGTACTGCATCGCCCTCGCAGATACTTATTACTCCTGCGACAGGCACATTGTACTATCGTGCTCAGGTGACTTGCGGAGCTACAACAGTTAACTCACCCAGCATACTGGTAACGGCTTATGCTCCTCTCAATGGTACCTATACCATCAACAGCGCCAACCCGACCGGCGGCTCTAACTTCCAGAGCTTCTCTGATGCCGCGGCAAGGCTTGCCTCTTGCGGAATCAATGGTCCGGTTACATTTAATGTGGAACCTGGCAGCGGTCCGTATACGGAGCAGGTGGTAATCCCTGCAATCGCAGGCTCTTCTGCTACAAATACTGTAACCTTCAATGGCAATAACGAGACAATCACATTTGCACCTACTGTTTCCGCTGAAAGATATATCATGAAGCTCGATGGCGCAGACTATGTGACCATAAAGAATCTGAACATTGTGGCCGCCTCAGGAAGCACGTATAGCTGGGGTGTGCATCTTACAAATGGTGCGAACCGCAACAGGATTGAAGGATGTACAATCGATAACACGAATGTCACCAGCACAGCCCAATCTAACAGCGGTGGGGTGGTTGCATCCGGATCCACAACTTCAGTACTCACTGATGGAAGCGCCAGCTACAACGTGATTACAAATAACACAATCATTGGCGGTTACCAGGGTATCATCATGAATGGTGAAACCGGCAGCCTTAGCTCGGTGCAGAACCAGATTCTTAATAATACCATCCGCGACTTCTATGCAAATGGTATGGAGTTCACCGAAAATGATGGTACAATTATCAGAAACAATGATATCAGCCGCTCTACTCGTACTGGTGTTACAACTTTTGCAGGTATTGAAATTGGCGCAGGTAACATCAATTGCGTAGTTGACGGAAACCGCATTCACGATACACACAACGCAGCCACCACACAGAGCGGCGCAGCTTATGGCGTTTATTTTACTGCATGCGATGCACCCGCTGGCTCAGAAAACCATGTCATCAATAACTTAATCTACAATTTCAATAGTACAACCGGTACCCAATACGGTCCGTACAATAGTAGTTCTGATGGTGTGCGTTACTACCACAACACTGTAGTACTCGATCATCCTGGCTCAACCAGTGGTCTCACAAGAGGTTTTTACCAAACCACCGCTGCGACTAATATTGAACTCAGGAACAATATCATTTATATTGCAAGAGGTGGTACAGGCGTGAAGTATTGTCTCTATTTTAATACAACCACTTCAAGCATTTCTTCCGACTACAATATTCTTTACAACGTTTCCTCCTCCGGCACTAATGGAATTGGTTCCTTCGGTACTGCAGGATCTGCCACACTTGTTGACTGGCAGGCAGCGAATGGAAACGCATACGACCAGGCGAGCGTAAGCCTCGATCCGCAGTTCACCAACCCATCAGGAGGTGACTACACTCCTGGTAACTCTTTCGCAAATAATACCGGTACAGGTGTGGGTGTAGCGCACGACATCCTCGGCAACAGCCGCGATGCAATTACACCCGATGCAGGTGCATACGAATTCAGCTTCATCGTTGCAGGTAACAACATGAGCGCAGAAGCATTGGTAACTCCTGATGTCGTATTATCCGGATGCTACACTGCCTCTGAGACAATCACCATCAGACTAAGGAATAATGGTACCAACACAATTGATTTTGCTGTGAATCCTGTTACAGTCACAGTGAATGTTACTGGAGCGGTTACACAGGTTCTCACGCATACCATTAACACCGGTACCCTTGCATCTGACGCAACGATTGACGTACCAATGCCAACGACGCTGGATATGACCACAGCTGGTGTGTACACATTCGATGCGCACACTACCATGACTGGTGACACAAACCCTGCA
>CBINHQ010000439.1:0-2623 GCA_966250475.1 uncultured Chitinophagaceae bacterium | reverse complement strand
GAAGGCTTAAAGTTGTAAAGGAAGAGTATGAGCTTTTGAAATCATATGTTTCGGCCCACAGGCTTACGCCGGGAGATGAGAAGAATAAATCATGGTTGGATGAGGAAGATGGTGTGGAGCTGATTGATGAGGAAGATTTCCCCTGGGAGGCCGTCCGCCTCGACTCAAGTGTTACGATTCGTGAAAACAATGGAAGGCTGAAATATTCATACACTGTTGTAATGCCCGATGAGTCTGATCACCGCAAGTGCAAGGTCTCCGTTTTCTCCACAATTGGCAGCGCACTCTTTGGTCACCAGCGTGGTGAAATCGTGAGTTGGACGACAGTTGGAGGGACGAGGTGGTTTACTATTTTGAAGGTATCAAGGTCGACAACGCGGGATAGGAGGGAGGCGTTTAATAGGGCGTAGCTTGGAGGTTTGGGGTTTGGGGTTTGAGGTTTGGTTTAAGGGTTTAAAGGTTTAAGAGTTTAAGGAGTTGGAGTGATTTAAACGGATTGAACGGATACACAGGGATATGATCATATCAAATCATAAGCAATCATAACTAATCTGCGGCCCATGGTCCTGCGGCCACGGTGATTTGTAGGACACTGATGAAATCGGATTGAACGGATGAACACGGATTTGATCATAACAAATCATAATCAATCATATCAAATCTGCGTACAATGGTCCTGCGGCCACGGTGATTTGTAGGACACGGATGGACACGGATTGAACGGATTTCCACGGATTTAAACCCAAATCAGCACTCTCCATATTCCGGGCGAAAAATTCCATTCACGGCCACAATTGTTTCCATCTGGAATTTTTCTCCATTGTCTAATTCGACTGTGGTTGAGTCATCATTTGGAATAACAGACTTAATGAAGCCTTCCTTGCGGATCAGGCCATCTTTGTCGATGATCAGGTTGACCTTTTCTTTCTTTTCCATGGCGGAATTGAGAATATTTAGAAAGGTCTCTGTTGCGTTGAGAGTTATTCTGCTATCCATATCTCAATTATTAATTGATTAATTTGAAAATTTGAAAATGAAGGGCTCTCCTTGATGAAGGGGGCCTGTCATTTTCAAATTTCCACATTTTCAAATTCCTCAGAGTACATTATCCTCAAACTTCTTGTTGTGAAAGAGGAAAGGTACAGCAATGGCAGCGCTGAGTCCGACGATCAATATAATTCCTGAGAGCAGTTGTCTGAACTGTTCGTTTACGTGTTCATCTTCGGTGCGCATCACGTCCTGGACTCTCCAAACCAGGAAAGCAGTGAGGAGAAGAAAAAGGGCGATGAAAACGATATCTCCCTTTCGGGAAATTTGCAGGCAGGCGTAATATATTAATCCTGCTACAAGAAAGAGGAAGTTGACAGCGAAGATGAGTGAGGATACATTGATGATCGATGACAGCGGGAAGTGGAGACTTTCCACAAAGATGAGATCGAAGAAGAGTGTCAGCAGTGTGACGATGATGCCAACGAATACTGAAGTCATTAGCGCCCGGTAGAATACCGACTTTCTAAATTCTTGTTCCATAGTATTTCATTTTAGTGAATGATGCGATACTTTGATCCGCATTACTTTGAGCGCTCCACAATTGACTGAAGCTTCTTCTCATTGTGAATGCGGATGCTTTTTCCTGTGGCGCTGACTGTCTTCTCGGCAGTCAGTGTCTTAAGGAATTTAAATACTGTCTCATAGATGGTGCCCGAATAAGAGGCTATGTCCTGACGCGTGATGGGAACGGAGATATGTTTGTCCTTTCCCACACCGAATGTTTCTTTTAATTCAAGAAGGGTTCCGGCGATGCGACCTTTCACATCCATCAATGCGAGGTTGCGCATGCGTGTTTCTGCTTTTTGCAGTTCGGTGGCGTAAACCTGCATCAACTTGTAGGTAAATCCATGATCGGCCTTGAGTGTAGTCTCGAGAAAGCTGTTGCTGATGAAGCAGGCTTTTGATTCGGTGAGTGCGGTGGCGGAAACAGGATACATTTCACCTGCGCCGAAGCCGCGATGTCCGAGTATGTCGCCTTCTCTTGTGAAGCGGATAATGAGTTCTTTTTGATCGACCCATTGTTTGTGAACCTTCACGGCTCCTGAGTAGAGAAAGTAGATTCCGTTCACGGGCTCGCCTTCGCGGAAGATCATTTCTCCTTTTCTGAAGTGGAAGGTTTTCTTCTTCACGGCTACGAGTTCCTTCCATTCGGGCAGGCAATGCGAGCATAGGAAGCAGGAATTAAGATTGCAGGAGCTATCTCGCATGAGAATCAATGAAATATTGTTTATGCAATATTATTTCTAAATAGTATTAAGCAAAATTAAGTAAAACATAGTTTAAACTATACTTTTGCCGAAATTTTGACCTGCCTATGGCTAAGAATTCTGATGCGACACCTGTATCTCCGTCGTTGAACATATTGTTGAGCAGGAATAAGAAGTCCAGGAAGTCGCCGGTGAATAAGCGTGTGTTTTATCTCGGGATCCAGGCAATCATCAATGCGGTGATTATTGGTTTTTTGGCGAAGGTGTTGGTGATGTTAATTGCGCTCATCACGAATGTTTCTTTTTATGGCGAGTTTTCGTTTGCCGAATCATCTCCTGCCGGAAACAATTTGGGATGGTTCGTC
>CBINHQ010000438.1:0-2623 GCA_966250475.1 uncultured Chitinophagaceae bacterium | reverse complement strand
GGAGGGTTCACGTCACTGAAGTTCCATTCATACGCGGGTAGTTGCCCGTCGGGTTTCATATACCACTCGCGCATGATGAGCAGGAGTTGATGCTTGGCGAATGTGGGATCGACCACGGCCATGGAAATACATTGAAAGGCTTGATCCCATGCAGCATACCATGGATATTCCCATTTATCGGGCATGGAGATTATGTCTTGATTCTTCAGGTGCTTCCAATCGCTGTTGCGGCCGGTGAGTCTTGAAGAACTAATGGGAGTGATACCATCTTCGCTGGTAATCCAATCTTCAACGTCGAAATGATAGTATTGCTTGCTCCAGAGAAGTCCGGCCAGCGCCTGGCGTTGAATGTTTGCGAGGTCGGCGTTCAAGCCTTTGGGGAGGATGGCGGAATAGAACTCATCCGCTTCTTCTTTACGCTGAGTGAAAATCTTTTCGAACCCTTTTGCAAAGGGTGCGCGCAATGCACGAGTGGAGAGCCTGCAATTTATTGAAATAGTTTCGCCGCCCTTGACGGTTCTCCTGTACACCGGCGCGAAGCGGGTGCCAAAGCCGCGTTCTCTCAATTCCTTTACATTATGGTTTCGGATGACTGCGTCATGAAATGCATCCTTGACGAAAATGGATTCATTTGGAATGCCGGTAACGATCTCGGTATTGGTTTCGTTGTCGGTGAAGAGAATGTCGTCGGGAGTTTGGTAGTGGAAGAAATAATCGCCCAGGCGGTGATGTCTGGCATGCACGCAGCCTCGAGTGTGAAGCCGAATCTCGGGCTTCTCATAGTTTTCTTCCCAGTTCCAACGGTTGTAGAACCAGAGCAGGGGCAGCACAGTTATCGGTGCCTCCTTAGTTCCGCGATTGGTTATGTTGATGCGAATGGAGATGTCCTGCTCGTGGTGCTTGGCATAGGTAACATGAACGTCGAAGTATTCATCGTTGTTGAAAATTCCCGTGTCGAGTATTTCATATTCTGGATCCTGCCTGGTTCGCTTCATGTTCACCTCGCGCAATTCGTCATAGGGGAATTCGTTCTGCGGATATTTGTACAGGTATTCCATGTAGTAATGAGAAGGAAGATTGTCGAGGTAATAGTAGAGTTCCTTCACATCTTCGCCATGATTTCCCTGGCGGTTTCCGAGACCGAAGAGTCGTTCTTTGAGAATTGGATCTTTACCGTTCCAAAGTGCAACGGCGAAGCAAAGATTCTGGAAGTAGTCGGAAATGCCGGCAAGTCCATCTTCTCCCCAGAGGTATGCTCTGCAGTGTGAGTGTTCGAAGGGAAAGTAGTGCCAGGCATCGCCGTACTCGCTGTAGTCTTCTCTTACGGTGCCCCATTGTCGTTCGCTGAGATAGGGTCCCCATTGTTCAAGGGGAATCGGTTTCTTCGCGTTTGCTGCAAGTCGTTTGTGCTCTGCTGTCATTTATTATGCTCAAATTGTTGAGTCAATTAAAGAATCAACAAATTAGTTAATTACCAATTACTGGTTGTACTTCTTCACTAGATCAGCCAGTATCTTTTTATCATTTTCATTGATGGTTCGCGATGTATCGTTAGCGAGAAAATGAATTTTGAATGATTGAATGGCAGCTTCGGGTTTGCGCGTATCGTATCCAACAAGTCGGAGCGCTTGCAGATGATCGAAGTTTGGCGGAACGGTAACGTTGGTAGTATCAAACCAATGGCCGTATCCGTTCTCGGCGAGTTGTTTCCAGGGGAAGTATTTGTTGGGGTCCACTTTTCTGCCAGGAGCGATGTCGCTGTGCCCGATGAAGTTGGCGGTAGGAATGCCATGAGCACGCTTCAAACGTCCGAGTAAATCCATGAGGCTTTTCATTTGAGGTTCGGAGAAGGGTTCGTAACCGTTGTTGTCGAGTTCGATTCCGATGCTGGAAGAATTCAAGTCGGTGTTGTTGCCCCATTTGCTCACGCCTCCGTGCCATGCCCGGAGGTAATCGTTGAGCATGTGGTGTACGGTTCCGTCTTTGCAGATCACATAGTGTGCGCTCACTTGTGTTCTTTCAAGGGTAAACGTTCTGAGAGTCTGCTCACAACTTCTCTGGGCGGTGTGATGTATGACGACGAAGTTTGGCTTACGCATATTGAAATTCACTGTGCCGACGAAAGAAATCTCGTCCACTGAATCAGTAAGCGGATACTCACGTATCAATTTTGCGTATTCTTTAGCCTGTTTCTTGTACAACTTGTTTGTTTGACGGTATGGCGAGGTGGCACAACCGACGATTATGGAAGAAGCGGTTAATGCGATCAGAAACACTCTCATCGGGCTTAGTTTTTGTGGTCTGTAAAGATAGTCGAGCGCGGGCAATTGGGTTTGGGTTATACGGTCGCGTTCATAACACTAAAAAATTAAAATATCATGGCAGACTTAAAAGGAAAAAAAGTAGCGATTCTTACGGAGAATGGCTTTGAAGAAGTAGAGTTGACGAGTCCGAAGAAGGCGCTGGAAGAAGCGGGAGCGGAGGTGCATATCGTCTCTCCGCAGAAGGAAAAGGTGAAAGGTTGGGATCATGATCACTGGTCGATTGATTTAAAGGTTGATGTCCCACTGGAGAAGGCGAAACCGGAAGATTATGATGCGTTGATGATTCCGGGAGGAGTGAT
>CBINHQ010000437.1:0-2625 GCA_966250475.1 uncultured Chitinophagaceae bacterium | reverse complement strand
GTTGAATTTCTCAAAGAGAATTTTCCCAACCTCCGCATCATTCAGTTTGAAAACAACCTTGGTTTCGCAGGGGGATATAACAAGGCGCTTCGCGAGATCGAGGCGAAGTATTATGTGTTGCTGAATTCGGATGTGGAAGTTTATCCCGGTTGGCTCGATCCAATGGCCGAACTGCTCGACAGCGATGAAACCATTGCCGCATGTCAGCCGAAAGTGATGAGTCATGCCAACAGAAAATTCTTCGAATACTCTGGAGCTGCTGGCGGCTGGCTCGACAAATATGGTTATCCTTTCGCAAAGGGAAGGATCTTCGACATCTGCGAAGAAGACAAAGGGCAATACGATCAGCAGGAGGAAATATTCTGGGCGAGTGGCGCTGCGTTGTTCATCAGGTCCGATGTATTTCACAAAGCAGGAGGTTTCGATGAATACTTCTTCGCGCACCAGGAAGAAATAGATCTCTGCTGGAGGATACAATTGCTTGGCTATCGAATCTTCTCATGTCCTGCTTCAGAAGTGTATCATGTAGGAGGAGGAACGCTGCCGAGAGGAAACACGCGCAAGACCTATCTCAATTTCCGCAACAACAAGATCATGCTTTCGAAGAATCTTCCTTTAAGAAAGAAACTTTGGGTAATGCCGATGCGAAATCTTCTCGATGCGATTTCTGCATGGAAAGGTTTGTTGACGGGAGACGGAGGATATTTCATTGCGATCGTGAGAGCACATATGGCTTTTTTCAAATGTTATTTATTCTTCAGGAAGCGTAGTGTGTTCCCAACCGATAAGAGCAGAAAACCTGCAGGCATGTTGGAGAAAAACATTGCCTGGCTTCATTTTGTGAGAAAGAAGAAGACCTTTTCAGAAATTGTGGGAAGGCGGGAATGAATATTTCAAACGAAACCCTATTTTTGCATCACAAATTTCGGATATGAACCATAACCAGGAATACCAGCAAGAACTTCAGAAGATCCAGGACAGGGACTTCACACATAGTTGGGTTTCTTCTTCCGGCTTTTTATTCTACCTGCAGGTTGCCTGCGTGGTGGCATTGATTCTGGGAGGCTGCTACTCGCTGTACAGTCATCGTTATGACAAGCCCCAGGTGACAGTACCTGAGAGTTCGCTCTACAATCCGCAGTACAAATAATTTCGGAAATATTTTTTGCGAAAGGGCAGATGTATTATTTTTGCAGCCCTTTAGTTCTTTGATGAGCCGACGAAATGTCGACTAATCTTTTTAAGCGGAAGTAGCTCATTTGGTAGAGCACGACCTTGCCAAGGTCGGGGTGGCCGGTTCGAGCCCGGTCTTCCGCTCAATCCTCTTGCCCTCCAGGCGGAGGATTTTTTTTGTACGCCCCGGTGGTGGAATTGGTAGACACGCCGGACTTAAAATCCTGTGGCCAGCAATGGCCGTGCCGGTTCAACTCCGGCCCGGGGTACAGTTCTTGCACTCTAAACATCTAATTCGGATAAATTAGTTAATTAGTTAATTAGCTAATTAGCTAATTGATTAATTAACTAATTAGGAATTGGATTCTTTAACCCACATAGTCCTCGGCGCCTGCATCGGTGATGCCATTGCGGGCAGGAAACTCGGCAAGAAAGCGTTGCTTGTAGGAGCAGTGGCGCAGAGCACGCCCGACATCGACTTCATCACAACATTCTGGTTAAACGACACGCAGGATATCATCGCGCATCGTGGGTTGACGCATTCCATCATTTTCAACCTTGTGGCCACGGTTTTACTTGCGCTGGTGGGACGATTCATCTTTCGTAAATCATCGCTCTCGCTAAAGAGCTGGCTGCTGATCTTCGGGATCAATCTCTTCGTCCACATCTTCATCGATGCGTTCAATGCTTATGGCACGGGATGGTTCGAACCATTCTCGCCGCACAGGGTTTCGTTTCATGTTTTGTTTGTTGCTGATCCGCTGTTTTCCATCTGGCCGTTCATTGCATTTCTTGCGCTGATTGTGCTGAGGGGAAACCATCAACGCCGCAAGTCATGGATGATATTCGGCATCGGCTTCAGCCTGCTCTATCTCTGCTTCGCGATTATTGGTAAATTGATTGTGAACCACACAGTGGAAGAAAATCTCGCTAAGAAGGGAATTAAATCTGAAAGTTACTTCTCCACCCCTACCCCGTTCAATTCGTTGCTCTGGTATGTGGTTGCGAAAGACAGCGCGGGATTCCAAATTGGGTATCGCTCAATCTTCGACAGCAAAAAGGAAATGAACTTTACCTATTTCCCGAAGAATGAATGGCTGCTCGATTCCGTACGAACTAAGCGTGAGGCAAGAGATCTGAAGATATTCGCGGGGGATTATTACACTGTTTCCAAAACAAACGACACGATCGTGTTCAATGTGCTACGCTTTGGTCAGGTGGTAGGGTGGCATAATCCGCATGAAAAGTTTGCATTTTATTACTACCTCGATCATCCCGGATCGAATGAACTTATGGCGCAACGAGGAAGGTTTGAGAAATGGGACAGGAAGACTATTGGGTCATTTTTTAGGAGGATGAAAGGAAATTAAATAAATTTTTTATGCTGAACCATTGTACGCAGATTTTATATGATTGCTTATGATTTATTATGATCGATCATAACTGATCATA
>CBINHQ010000436.1:0-2626 GCA_966250475.1 uncultured Chitinophagaceae bacterium | reverse complement strand
CGTTTGTAAACACAATCGCGGCTGTAAGCTGATGCGCCGCAGATGATCATCTTCGGTTTCTCCTTCATCGCGGTGGCTTCAATTTGGTCGTAGTCGACGAGACCGGTTTCTTTCTTCACGCCATAGAACAAGGCGTTGTAATTTTTTCCGCTGAAGTTCGCCGGACTTCCATGTGTGAGGTGACCGCCCATGCTCAGATCTAGTCCGAGAACTTTCTCTCCGGGCTTCATCACTGCGAGGAAGACGGCGGCATTCGCTTGTGCGCCGGAGTGAGGCTGCACGTTTGCCCACGATGCATTGAATATCTTCTTCAGCCTTTCAATTGCGAGGGTCTCGATTTCATCAACCACCTCGCAACCGCCGTAGTAGCGTTTGCCAGGATAGCCTTCAGCATATTTGTTGGTAGGCACAGTGCCCATTGCCTGCATTACCTGGAGAGAAGTGAAGTTTTCCGAGGCGATCAATTCGATTCCGTTACGCTGGCGTTCTAATTCCTTTCCGATGAGATCAAATAAGACTTTGTCTTTTTGCATGGCTGATGATGGTTTTGCTTTATTTCATTTTTCAATCACATTCTTATCATGAGTTGATGAAGGTAATTGAATCAAATTATAACCCGGCGCAAGGTTTCGAAACGCAGCATCGGCTTAGTAGATTTACGAAGGCGGGTGCGATTGAAATTCTGCCCGGCAAAAATAAGTTAGTTGCTAATAGCTTTCTAACCCCCTGACGGGTTTTTGTTTGATTCAAATGTCCTACTTTCGTCTGCTGTAAAATTGTTCACCAAAGATATTTCCGCCCAAAGCGGATCCGTGGCATGAAGGCAATAATACCAGTAGCAGGCGCAGGAACGAAGTTGCGACCTCACAGTTACACGCAACCAAAAGCGCTGATACCACTAGCGGGAAAGACTGTTTTAAGCATCATCATAGATCAGCTTCGCGAAGCGGGGTTGAATGAATTCGTTTTCATCGTAGGTTATCTCGGAGATAAGATCAGAGATTATGTGAAGGCAAATTATCCGGACCTGCAGGCACATTATGTGCAACAGATCGACAGGCAGGGAGTGGGGCATGCGATTAATATGGCGAGAGAGATCGTGAACAACGATGAAGTGTTCGTGGTGCTTGGCGATACCATTTGCGAATATGATGTACGCGAAGTTGCGAACAGTCCTTGTTCAATGCTCGGCGTGCGTAAAGTTGATGATCCGAGAGATTTCGGCGTTGCAGAACTCAATGAGGAAGGATTCATCGATCACGTGGTGGAGAAGCCGCAGATACCAAAGTCGAACCTCGCTCTTGTAGGCATCTACAAGATCAAGGAAACTGAGCAACTCTTTCAATGCCTTGAGAATAATTTCCTGCAGGGACTGCGGAGTCATGGCGAATACAGTCTCACTGATGCGCTCGATTGCATGCTTCGTCTCGGTGCGAAGTTTAAACCCTTCAAAGTAGATAGCTGGTTCGATTGCGGAAGGAAGGAAACGCTACTCGAGTCGAACGCCACATTGTTGAAGAAGTTCGCCCCACAGAGTGGAAAGGAATATGCATTCGAGAATACAGTGGTCATTCATCCCGTGAGCATTGGTGAGGGTTGCGATATTAAGAACTCCATCATTGGCCCGAACGTGACCATTGGCGAGAATACATCCATCAACTATTCCATTCTCCGCAATTCCATCATTGGATCTTACTCCAATTTATATGATATCGTGCTCGAGGGTTCGATTATTGGCAGTGACTCAGGACTGAAGGGCGAGACTCGAACGCTGAGCATTGGTGACAACACGAGTATCGATCTGGGTTAATTAGCCAGTTAGCTAATTAACTAATTTACTAATTAAACCATACACCTTGCGTACAAGAGTCACCTCCCTTCTTGGCATTGATCTACCCATAGTCCAGGCTGGCATGATATGGACGAGCGGCTGGCGGTTGGCCAGTGCGGTGAGTAATTCCGGGGGATTAGGAATCATAGGCAGCGGAAGCATGTATCCGGATGTCTTAAGAGAACACATCATCAAGTGCCAGGCGGCTACTTCCAAACCATTTGCTGTAAACGTACCTCTTCTGTACCCCGACATAGATAAGCACATTAAGGTGATTCTCGATACGGGGGTGAAGATTGTATTCACTTCTGCAGGGAATCCGAAGACGTGGACGAAGACTTTGAAGGAGAATGGGGTCACGGTCGTTCACCTTGTAAGCAGCAGCAAGTTTGCGCGCAAGGCGGAGGATGAAGGCTGCGATGCGGTGGTGGCTGAGGGCTTCGAGGCGGGAGGTCACAATGGCAGGGAGGAGACGACGACAATGGTGCTGGTGCCTGCGGTGGTTAACGCGGTGAAGATTCCAGTGATAGCTGCTGGAGGCATTGCCACGGGAAGGCAAATGCTGGCGGCGATGGTACTTGGAGCTGAGGCGGTGCAAGTGGGAACGAGGTTTGTGGCAAGTCTGGAGGCTTCCTCGCATGAAGCGTTTAAGAAAAAAGTAGTCGAAATAGTTGAGGGCGATACCAAGCTTTCAATGAAGAAGCTGACTCCCGTGAGGCTGGTAAAGAATGAATTCTTCAGGCGGATAGATGAGGCGGAGAAGAGGGGAGCCGGACCTGAGGAACTGAAGGAGTT
>CBINHQ010000435.1:0-2638 GCA_966250475.1 uncultured Chitinophagaceae bacterium | reverse complement strand
CACGGACAACACGGATTTATATTTAGCCACGGATTACACGGACAACACGGATTTAAATTTAGCCACGGATTACACGGAAAACACAGATTTATAGTTAGCCACGGATTACACGGAAAACACGGATTTATATTTAGCCACGGATTACACGGACAACACGGATTTATATTTACACGGATTCCACGGACGACACGGATTTAAGGGTGAATTATTATTTCAATGGCTTCATTTAATCTATGATGATCCAATCAACTTTAAGAAACATGTCCACAGTTAAATTGTGGCTCCTTTCTAAACCGTATAGTCAGTGAAATCCGTGGCTTTTTTCTAATCCGTGTCGTCCGTGTAATCCGTGGCTTTTTTGATTCTACAATCGTTTCACGCGGATCTTCCTCCATCTAACCTTAATCCCCCCACCATCATGTATCTGCAGCGCAATAAACCCCTTCCCCATTCCAATCTTCTCATCACTTATCTGCACCGACTTCGATCCATTCAACCATGTAGTTACCTCATCTCCTTTAGCTCGTATGCGAAGCTTGTTCCATTCTGAAGGCTTCAACAGTTTTTCACCTTCTGCTGAGGGTTTGATCAGCCAGCCTCTTCCATACGATTCATAAATGCCGCCGGTGTGTTGTCCTTCCGGGGCAACTTCCACCTGCCATCCGCTGATCTTCGTGCCTTCAATTCCCGAGCGAATGAAGACTCCACTGTTGCCATTCGCCTCAAGCTTGAATTCGAGTTCGAGTATGAAGTCGTCATAATTTTCATTTGTGGAAAGGTAGCCGTATTGTTTATCCGGACCACTCTCGCAGACCAGATCGCCATCTTCCACATACCATTTCTCCGTACCGTGAATCGTCCAACCACTGAGATCCTTACCATTGAAGATTTTCTTAAACCCGGCGGGCATGAAGGATGCTCCAACCAATATTGCAACCAGCATAAGGATGCTGATTATTCTTGATTGCGGCATAAGGAAAGGTCGTATCATTAAAAAATATTTTCAGCTATCAACTCTCATCATCCCATTAACTAATTACCCAATTAACTAATTAATCAATTAACCAATTACTTCATTACTGACGAATGAATAAACCTAATCCTCCACTCTCCATCAACCTTCATGAAGGTCGCGCTTTCCAGGAATTTAATCGGAGCATATGTGCTGTCAGCCATGGTGAACTGTGCCTCGCGGATGTAATACATCGATGCATTCTCCTTGTCGATATGAGCATTCACGCTGTCGAGTTTGAAGGTAGCCGTAAACTCCGGCAGACCACTGACCATCGCCAGCGCGCTTTCGTTTGAGTAGATCGTACCATCATCAAACAGCACGAAGTTATTTGCAGTCACTTTGCCGATCGCATCCATGTCTTTTTTTGCCAGGCTTTCGTAGTAGTTAATGATCACCCTGCCCAGGTCTTCTTTCTTGTCGGTTATTCTTTCAGAATTACATGAAACAGCGAAGGCAAGGGTGGCGGCAAGGATAAATGAAAGGAAGGGGTGGGTGTGTTTTCTCATGATTCGTTGTTTGGTCGCTAATGTACTGCCTACCTCTTAAATTTTAAGGGTTTCCTGATTGAAGAGTTTAAGGGTTTAAAAGTTAAAGTTGGAAGTTTGGTGTTTGAAGTTTGATGGGGGACTTTTAGTATTTAAAATTTAAATTGAATATTTTTTCGTTATGAGTTGATAATCAATCGTTTTGTTGATATGGAATTTCCAATTCAATACTACGAGCTCCTATCCCTAAACCCTTAAACTTTTCAACTCTTAACCCCCTTAAACCTTTAAGCAGTTTCGCAATCAAACAATGGCGGCGCAATTTTCGCAGCGCAGAAGCGTTACCCAATTGTCCAAATCCTTTAAAAACCGGTCCACCCATGAACAAGCCAATCTACAATGACCAGAATTATATTGCCGAAAGATTCATGGCAATAGAGGAGAGTACCATTCAAACCGCCAGGCTGGCGTATTTCAAAATCAATTCGTATAAGCTTTCGATGATGAAGGCCTCTTTCAGCAAGAGCCGTGAGGAACTTACGGATAACCTGCGCTGCACTCTCTTCAACTACACCGACACCACAGGCCTGCTCTCACATCTCGGATTCTTCGAGGAACAATTAACTAATTAGCTAATTAGTTAATTAATCAGAGGCAGTCATTGTGCGTGCTCTTCAGGTAGCCTTCCTGTTGAGGAGGCATCTTCCATGCACTGAAAGGAATTTCCGGTAATTCTTTTGAAGGAATGCGGGACTCTTTCGTGGAATCAATCTTTATCACCTTCGCCTCATCGTCGGCAGGCACAACAAGGTTTACCGGCATCGTGCGGGTCTTTCTTTCCCTTCTGGAAAGGAGCGTTTCTCGGGCCATAGGAAAGATTGAGGGTTTACAAATATTGGAAGCTTCTTTTCAAATTTAAGATTCTAAACTATCGATCGTAGTTTTTCTATTAAAAATATTTATTAACTATTGTGTAGGTGTGACACGACGGAAAACTAACAATGGAAGATGAGATGGGAGATGAGAGATGAGAGATGAGGGCCTGCCCCGATGTAAATCGGGGATGAGAGATGAGGAGTCTGCCCCGATGTAAATCGAGGATGAGGGATGAGTGTCTTCAAGTTTAATATTTTTGATG
>CBINHQ010000434.1:0-2650 GCA_966250475.1 uncultured Chitinophagaceae bacterium | reverse complement strand
TGTTCAGCGAAATCAACCGGCAAACAGGATTGCAATTCCTCTATGCCGATGATGCTTTGAACTCCGCCAGGCCAGTGACACTTTCCGTGCGCAAGGCCTCGGTGAAGAAGGTGCTCGACATCTGCTTCCGCGACCAGCAACTCGACTACACGATCGTGGACAACACCATCATCGTGAAGAGAAAGGCTGCAACCACAAACACGGTTACCGCTCCGCCGGTCGAGCAACCGGTTCCACCCATCACCGTCACGGGAAAGGTGACCGGCAGCAACGGTCAGCCACTCGCCGGTGTATCGGTTTATATCAAAGGAACCAGTTCGGGTGTAACCACAAACTCCGAGGGTAACTACTCTATCACTGTTCCCGACGACGCGGTGATCATCTTCTCCTACGTCGGCTTCGGCGCTGAAGAAGTTGCGGTGAACGGAAGAACGGTGATCAACGTAACGTTGAATCCGCTGGACAATTCACTCGAAAGGGTAGTGGTTGTGGGTTACGGTACGCAGCGCAAGAGGGACCTCACCGGTTCGATCTCCTCTGTAGAAGGAGAGGATGTGGCAAGACAGCCTTCTACCAACCCCATCTCCTCGTTACAGGGAAAGGTTCCCGGACTCACGATCTCCAATTCCGGCCGCGCGGGTTCAAGCCCCGTGGTTCGCATACGCGGTATCAACAGCCCAAATACAGCAAGTCCTGTGTACGTAGTTGATGGAATTCTTCATGATAATATCGACTTCCTCAATCCTGCAGACATTGAATCGATCGACGTGCTGCGCGATCCTTCCTCCATCGCGATCTACGGTCTTCGTGGCGCGAATGGTGTGATCGCCATTACTTCGAAGAAAGCAGCGAGAGGGCAGACACGCATCAACCTTCAAAGTTCGGTGGGCATTCAGCGTGTGCAGGACAGGATCGAACTCACAGACGCTGCGGGTTTCAAGAAGCTCTATGACATGCAGCTCGCGAACCTGAACGCTGCCCCATTCGATTACGATAATTATACAGCTAACACAAACTGGCAGGATCTCGTGCTGCAAACAGCCGTAATCACCAGTCACAACCTTAGCATCTCCAACAGCGGCGAGAAGTCAACAACCTATCTCAATCTTGGATACACCAACCAGGAAGGTGTGTTGAAGTATGATAAATATGAACGCTTTCTCGTGAGACTGAACGAGGAAATTCGTTTCAACAACAACATCAAAGTTGGTGGTGATATTACGGGTTATCATTTCAGGAACAATCCTCCCGGCGTGAACATAACCAACGCTCTTTGGGCAGCGCCGATTGTTCCAGTGCAGTTTGATGAGAACACATATTACAGCATGCCTTCGTTCCAGCGGGCACAGGTGGGCAACCCAATTGCTAACCTGAACAGGAACCATGGCAATACCATCGACAAGGGTTATCGAGTGATTGGTAGCATCTTTGCCGAAGTGAAATTCCTCAGGGACTTCACATGGAGGTCTACGGTGTATACAGATCTTGGCTTCAATGTAGGAAGAAGCTATGGTCAGTTGCCATTCTCCTTCATCAACCTTGGTGAGGATGGAGCTCCTACCACTACAACTTTCGACAATTCAGTTCGTACTTCTGTTACACAGGAGCAAAGCGAATCCAAGCGTTTCCAGCAGGATCATACGCTCACATTCGACAAGCGTTTCGGCAATGGTCACACGCTTAACGCGGTTGTGGGTCTGACTACAATTTACAGCAATAGCTCATTCGTGAATGGTATGCGCAGAGATACTGCGGTTAATATTCCGGATGATCCAGACTTCTGGTACCTCGGCATCGTGAATGTGAACAACCCCATTTCCAATGGCGGTGGTGGTGGAGAGAACGCATTGGTGGGATCATTCGCTCGGGTTGGTTATACTTACAAAGGAAAATTCCTGCTGAATGCTACCATCAGGAGAGATGGAAGCTCCAAGTTCGCGCCGGAGAACAGGTGGGGAACTTTTGGAAGCGTCGGAGCAGGATGGATCATGAGCCAGGAAGAATTCATGAGAAGCGCGGGTTTCGTTAACTATCTTAAGCTTCGCGCTGCATGGGGTAGCACGGGTAACTCAAATGGCATTCCTGATAATTTCTGGAGGCCGGGAATACAGAACGCATCCACTGCAATCTTCGGCGATAATATTTACAGTTCCATCCAGGCTGCATACATTCCCGATCCCAATCTTCATTACGAGGTTGTGAAAGGGTTCGATGCAGGATTCGATGTGCGTGTGCTCGACAACAGGCTCAGTGCGGAAGTGACATTCTACAATCGCACAACCACAGACCTGCTCACTCCGTTGACCATTCCTAACGATAATCGTTCTTTTTACACCAATCTTGGTAAGATCACCAACAAGGGTGTTGAGTTGAGCGCAGGCTGGTCAGATGTGATTGGAAACGATCTCAACTATACAGTTTCTGCCAACTATAGTTACAACAAGAACGTGGTGAATTCAATTGGCGACAACATCAATTTCCAACTTGTAGGAAATGGTGGAACCAATCTAACTACAACGGGTCAGTCAATCGGATACTTCTTTGGCTACACCCAGGTGGGTATCTACCAGAGCACGGCGGATCTGGCTCATCAGCCTTCGCTTCCCACATCTCTGCCTGGTGATATTGCCTACGCAGATATCAATGGTGA
>CBINHQ010000433.1:0-2652 GCA_966250475.1 uncultured Chitinophagaceae bacterium | reverse complement strand
AATGAAGTTTCGGTAGAAGAAGTATAACTGGTATTTGATTGCATTTCGCCAATAAGGCCAGTTGTGTTTGCCCGGGCGTTCGATGTATTCGTGAGGGATTTTTAGTTCAAGCATTTTCTGATGCAATTGCTTATTTGATTCATAGAAGAAATCTTCAGTACCACAATCGATAATGATGGCGATTGAGTCTGCAGGATAATTCTCCACTACATTCATTACAGAATACTTACTCCAGTTATCGCGATGCGTGATTGTATCGCCGATGCGTTTCATGATATCATATTTATTTCGCGAGGCGTAGAGATCAACTCCGCCGCTCATGCTGCCGCAGGCGCCGAAGGTTGATGCATGACGGAAGCCCAGGAAGAGTCCGCCGTGGCCGCCCATGCTCAGGCCGGTGATGGCTCGTGCTTTACGATCCTTGATGGTTGGGTAGTGTGAGTCGATGTATGCGGGAACTTCTCTCGCGATAAAAGTCTCGTAGCGCATGGTGCTGTCTACGGGACTGTCGAAGTACCAACTGCTGTAATGCCCGTCGGGGCAGACGATCATGATTCCAAATTCATCCGCGTAGTCTTTTAGCTCAGGCGCCAGCGTGATCCAATTGCTGTAGTTCCCGCTCCAGCCGTGAAGGAGGTAGACCACGGGAAAGGGTCCGGCCAGGGGCTTCTCTTTGCCGGGCTGTATCACCACACATTTAATTTCCTTGTTCATTGCATTGCTGTGAATGCTGACAGTATCAACAATTCCCGCCTCGGAAGCAAAAGGAACCAGCAACAAGAATACCACGAGCCTAATAATCATCTGGCTAAATTAGCTAATAAACTAATTAACTAATTGACTAATTAAATTTGGAACCTAAATCAAAACGATATATATTTGATATCATTTTGATACTATCTAAAAAATTACGCTTATGGAAAAAATAGTAAAACCAGCATCGGGATTCGCGGCATTGGCTGTTTCCCTGATCTTATTGGCGGCGGGGATTTATTGCTTCACAAGGGCAGAGGAGGGAGGATGGTTTGTGGCGGGTGGTGTGATTGGCGTTGTGTTGGGCATGTTTATCCTCAAGGGGCTGATGATTGTGAATCCGCATCATTCACGCGTATTGAATTTCTTTGGGAAGTATTCGGGCACGGTGAAGGAGAACGGTTTGTTCTTTGTGAATCCGTTTTATATCACGCATAAGGTTTCGTTGAGGAAGGAGAACCTGCAGGGTCAGACGTTGAAGGTGAATGATAAGATGGGGAACCCGATTGAGATCGGCGCCGTGGTGGTGTGGCAGGTAGGCGATACCTTTAAGGCGACTTATGAGGTGGAGAGTTACGATGATTATGTGAAGGTGCAGAGTGAGGCGGCGGTGCGTCATTTGGCGAATAGTTTTCCGTACGACAATTTGGAAGACGAGCATGCGAGCATCACGCTCCGTGATGGTGGTGATAAGGTGAATGAAATACTGGAGCGGGAGTTGCACGACAGGCTTTCACCGGCGGGAATTGTAGTGAAAGAGGCGAGAATAAGTCACCTGGCATATGCCCAGGAGATTGCAGGAGCGATGTTGCAGCGTCAGCAGGCGACGGCGATTGTGGCGGCGCGTACGAAGATCGTGGAAGGTGCGGTAGGGATGGTTGACATGGCCCTGGAGATGTTGTCGAAGAAGCAGATTGTAGAACTCGATGAGGAGAAGAAGGCTGCGATGGTGAGTAACCTGATGGTGGTGTTGTGTGGTGAGCGCAGTGCGCAGCCGGTGTTGAACGCCGGAACCCTTTATCAATAGCATAAATAAATCCAATCTTGAGCGATAAGAAAAACTTTGTCCTTCGTGTGGACACAGAAATATATAAGGCCCTGGAGAAATGGGCCGCCGACGAATTCCGCAGCGTCAATGGCCAGATCGAGTGGATCCTGGCGCAGAAGCTGAAAGAGGCGGGGAGGATGAAGAAGGAGAGGGGGAAGAAGGGGTGAGGGAACAGGGAACAGGGAACAGGAAACAGGGAACAGGGAACAGCCTGCCCTGACGAAGGTCAGGGGGAACAGGGAGCAGGGAGCAGGGAGCAGGTATTGAGTGGGGACTTCAGCATTTAATAAAACCTTGCAGCCTTGCCGGGATTGTGCGTGCACTGAAGCGTATTAAGGAACGTATCAGTAACAATGTATGCCGGATGGTTGCCCAGCATTATCAGCTTCCTTCTTTTTAGCGTTTCATCGTGAGTCGGTAGACATTGACTTGCTCTTTTCGGATATCATCGGTAGGGAAGCGTTTCAGCAGATTGAAAAGGAAGTTCTTGAGCGTTTCGGCGAATCCGTGATCGGGCTAGACTACCCTTGTGATGAAGACGACCAGTTTGTTTTCCTGCGTTTTTACATCCGCAAAAAAGGAAAGCAGATCAAAGTGGAAATCCTCCAGAATATGGGTATGCTTGATGATCCAGAAATCCTGATGAGATTCGTGTACTGACAGAACGCGATATTGGTATGCTGAAATTAATGGCAGTTTCCAACCGTTTCAGTTTTAAGGATGTTTATGATTTGCATTACCTTACTGAAAATATTGCATTGCCGGATTTACTCCTGAATCTGAAGGAAAAAGATGATAAAGATTTTAAACATGAAAATTTTTAAGAGGTTGAAAATCCAAAGATCTTTTCT
>CBINHQ010000432.1:0-2657 GCA_966250475.1 uncultured Chitinophagaceae bacterium | reverse complement strand
TCCCGAATGTAACTCCAGGAACCACACTCACCACAGGTGAAAGATGGAAGTCCGGAATCTATCTCGTGGAAGTTCAAGGCGCAGATCAGCGTAAGGTGATCAAGATCGTGAAAGCCAATTAAGCAAATTGGAACCAATAAAAAATGCCACCTACGGGTGGCATTTTTTATTGGTTCCAATTTGCAATTAGCTAATTAGCTAATTAACTAATTAGTTAATTCCTTCAAGAAACTGATTCTGAATGTACTCGACAACTGAGCTCAAATTCTTCTTTTCCTGAAAAACTGCAAGCTGGCGATCGGCGCCAGTGCCGTTTTCAAGCATCTTTACAACGTGTGCGAGGCGGTGTCTGCTGCCTAATTCGTCCACCACATCATCTACAAAATCGAGCAACTCGTAGATCAAGACTCTTGTGTTTACTTCCTCTTCCTTTCCGAAATCGATCAGGTATCCGTCGATTCCATATCGGCTAGCTCTCCATTTATTTTCGTTCAGCAATGCCCGGGAGTACTGGATGAAGTTCATGTTTTGGGACCTGAGCTTATAGATCTTCGCGCAGATCGCCTGGAAGAGTGCGGCGATGGCAATGGTCTCATCAACCGTCATCGGCACATCGCAGACCCGGAATTCAACCGTGTTGAAGAATGGGTGAACTCTCAGGTCCCACCAGATCTTCTTGGCGTTGTCGATGCAATTCGTCTTGATGAGCAGCTTCACATAATTATCGTAAGCCTCGATGCTTTCGAATGCATCGGGAATTCCAGTGCGTGGGAATTTGTCGAATACCTTTGTACGAAAGGATTTGTATCCTGTTGATCTGCCTTCCCAAAAAGGAGAATTGGTGCTGAGCGCATACACGTGAGGGAGGAAATAGCGCGTGGAGTTGGCTATGTGGTTTGCCATTTCGCGGCTTTCCATGCCTACGTGTACATGCAAGCCAAAGATGAGGTTGCTGCGTGCGGCTTCCTGGAGTTCGTTTACGATCTCGCTGTAACGAACATGGTCGGTGATGAGTTGGCTTTCCCAGTGAGAGAAGGGATGCGTGCCCGAGGCTCCCATTGCGAATCCCAGTGAGGTGGCGATTTCGGAAATAGTCTTCCGCAGAATGGCCACATCCTTGTAAGCCTCGTCGATGTTCTGGCAGATGTCGGTGCCCACTTCCACCACGGCCTGGTGCATTTCTGCCTTCACCTTGTCCTTGATCACCTTTTGTCCTTCCTGCACAATCTTCTGCTCATGACTCTTCAATTCCTTCGTCACGGGATCGGTGACCATGTATTCTTCTTCAACTCCGAGCGTGAACGTCTTATAGTTTAGGTTCATAGATCTGTTTAAAAAATTCTGGCATCAAACCGCGAGCTCGCTTACGCGCTTATTTGAACTTCTCTTCACGTACTCGCCCCAGGTGAGATTGTCCTGACCATCGATGTTGCTCTGCGCTTTTTCGATCGCGTACCTTGCGGAAGTCTCTACCACCCATTCAAAGTTTTCATCACCCACACTCGTACGTTCTGCGTCTGGTGCAGGATTGCAGAAGTCGATCGCGTAAGGGATGCCGTCACGCACGGCGAGTTCTACCGTGTTGAAGTCGTAGCCCAGGTATTTATTAATCTTGAGAACGATGTCTGTCATTTCCTGAAGTCGCTCTTCAGATGGAGAGAAGTCGGCGACATAGCGCAGGTGGAATGGATTGCGCGGTTCGTAAGGCATGATACGAACGTATTTTCCTCCGATGCAATAGCAACGGTAATATTCTTCGAACACGATTTCTTCCTGCAGTAGCATCACAAGTTGACCTGTTTCGCTGTGCTTTTGAAAGAACTCCTCCATGCTGCGGAGTTTGTAAACATGCTTCCATCCGCCTCCGGCAAAGGGCTTCATGTAGGCAGGAAAGCCGACATAATTGAAGATGGTATCCCAGTCGAGGGGATAGGCAAGATTGCTGAATGATTCATTGGAAGTATCATCTGGTAAATCTCTCGAAGGAATGATGGCCGTCTTGGGAACGGGCACGCCGATCTTCGTCATGAGACAGTTGTTAAAATACTTATCGTCGGCGCTCCACCAGAATGGATTGTTGATTACAGCCGTACCTGTAAGAGCGGCGTTCTTCAGCCAGGTGCGATAGAATGGCACGTCCTGGGAAATGCGATCGATTATCACCGAGTAGCCGCTGGGTTCACCCTGCATTGCCTTGTCGATGCGTACAGGTTCGGCTGTAATGCCAGCGATTCTTTTACTGTTTACGCGCTCTACGAATGCTTCAGGGAATGAGCGTTCTTTACCATGCAGGATTCCTATTTTCTTCATAAGCGATTTTTTTTGTGAATGATTGCGGCCACAAAGGAGGACTCTCCAAATTTATTTTTTAAGAACCATATATACAAAAAAGGTTTGAGGTATGAAAAATGAGGCAGTTGACCGTTTCCCAATCAGGGACGATCTCCTTGCGAAGCATCAAAATCCCTATTTTTGATTCCATGCAATCGCCCCACGTATCCGGCATTCAACACCAGGAATCAGTCATTAATTCTTCCAACCTCGACCGTGAGGTAAAACTCGATTTTTATGTGGTTCCCGGCTTGAAACCTTCTGGCGCCGCTTCTCTATTATTCATCAACGACGGGCAGAATCTCGAAGAAATGAATTTCAGAGAC
>CBINHQ010000431.1:0-2658 GCA_966250475.1 uncultured Chitinophagaceae bacterium | reverse complement strand
AGCCCTTAAAAGCTTTTTTATCTTTTGTTTCAAAAATTGCACTTATTAGTTGAACTCAGCAATTAACTAATTAACTAATTGACTAATTAATCACGCATTCAGCATCCACTCCCTAAACACCGGCGCCATTTCCTGGCTTACAATAATCGAATGATTGAGATCGGGCATGGTGAGGTCGACCTGGAGCTTTACTTTCTCGAAGGACTTGAAACCCCTCACGTAGTTAATATTGATGATGTATTGCCTGTTGGCGCGGAAGTAGACTGAATTATCGAGTTCCTGCTCAAGCAAGGAGAGATTCTTATCGGCAAGGTATTTCTTTCCCGAACGATCGATCACGTACACGATCTTGTTTTCTGTGTAGAACAGAACGACATCTTCGAGTTTCAGAGAAATGTTCTCAGTTCCCTTCTTCACAATTATTCTCTTCTTCTTTTGATTGCCCATGTATGCGAGCAAGCTGCGGATGGAATGTTCACTCACGAAATGGCGCTCGAGCATGTGGTATTTGTTCAGTGCCTTCTTCAGGCTCTCGATGTCTACTGGTTTGAGGAGATAGTCAATGCCATTGCACTCGAATGCGGTCAGCATGAATTCATCATACCCGGTGATGAAGATCACCGGAAAGCGGGCGCCTGTCTGATTGAATATTTCAAATGAAAGACCATCGCCCAACTGCACATCGCTAAAGATGAGATCCATCTCGGGCGCATTTGAAAGGTAGTCGATGCTTTCGCGTACACTGGTGAGTCTTGCAAGTATTCGAATCTCATCCGATACTGAGTGCAATAATTGCACGAGGTTTTCCTGAGCTGCCTTTTCATCTTCAATAATTATTGCTTTAAGCATAGCATTTGGTTTTAACCCGCCGTGCGGGGATGGTTTCTTATAATGGGTAGTTTGACACTGAAATGATCTCTTCCTTTTTCGATCTCGATATCCTTGCTCACGAGGATGCGATATCTCGAGCTCAGATTCCTGAGGCCGATGCCCGTCGACCCAACGGAGTAGAGCTTGGGCTTCGCGTTATTGATTATATAGAGATGATTTCCCTTCATGGTAAGGTTAATGGTTAACGGATTTCCTTCGGTGAATTCATTATGCTTGATTGCATTTTCGATCAACACTTGCACAGCACAGGGTGGGAGCAGGGCTTCCTGTTCTTCAATACCGATATCGATCTTTAACTGCAACTTTCCTTCATGACGGATCTTCAGGAGGAAGAAATAGTCTTCAATGAAATCGATCTCCTCCTTCAAAGGGATCAGCTCTCTGTTCTTGTTGATGAGAAAATACTTGTATACCTGCGCCAGCTTGTTGTTGAACATGTGTGCCTGGGCAGGATTGTTTAGGATGAGATGATTCAGCGTGTTGAGTGAGTTAAAAATGAAATGTGGATCGAGTTCGTTGGCCAGAGCTTGCAATTCAGCATGCGACCGTTCCCTGTCGAGTTGGTCAACGATTCTTGTGTCGATCTCGCGTTCTTTGGTGAGAAATAATATCTCGTAGACGAGGGTGAACAATATGATTGCCGCAACGCATATCGCGATGAACTTATAAATCGCCGCCCAGGTGAAGACTTCTTTGGAATAACTCAACCACAATAAAGAAGACACAAGCCCGATGCAGCATCCGTAGATCCCGGAGATGAAACAAACCGTGCCGACTTTGGCGGGAAGACTCTTGATTGGAGTATAAAGTGGCCGCAACTTGAAATGAATCCAGTTGCAACCGAACCAGATCACGAGTGAGGTAAGAATGAAATAAACGTTCGCGAGAATAATTCCGGGGATTGTATAAAGCTCATAGGTGATCAGTCCCGATATCAAGGGAAGGAAGATACCCAGTAAGGGTATGAAGATTAATTTGAGATATACATCCCTGATCATGGCAGTGGTTGGTTTAAGGTTTGGATAACATTCGTTCGTAGGGGTAGAACGGTTATTCCGGCATAAAACTATCAGCACTTAGTGTTAAGCAATTCCAAAAATGGTTCACGTGGATTAATTCAGTTACAAATGGTAAAGACTGTGGAGCCACGGCGATTTTTTGGACACGGATTAAATCGGATTTGACGGATGCACACGGATTTAATCATAGCAAATCATAAGCAATCATAACAAATCCGCGGCCCGTGGTTGTGGCTACGGAGGAATTTTTGGACACGGAATAAATCGGATTTGACGGATGCACACGGATTTAATCATAACAAATCACAAACAATCATAACAAATCCGCGGCCCATGGTCGTGGCCACGGAGGAATTTTTGGACACGGATTAAATTGGATTTGACGGATGCACACGGATTTAATCATAACAAATCATAAGCAATCATAACAAATCCGCGGCCCATGGTCCAGCAGCCACGGTGAGTGTGAGGACACGGATGAAACGGATTTAGCGGATGCACGCGGTTGTTTGCTTCGGTTGTAATTTTTCATGCTTCGGATTTTTTCCTTCTTCATCGCGGAGCACACATCATCTCTTTGTTGTCTCCGGTTTACAAACTGTTTCCCAACCAGTTTATTTTTTAACTCAAAGGTTTGCAGGAACAAGTTTCTGCTGATTGAAAAAACCAAAATCTATGCAAGTGAAACGAGCTTTACTATTTTCTCTGTGCGCAATCCTGTTTTACTCTGTGGCCTGGTCACAACAGG
>CBINHQ010000430.1:0-2672 GCA_966250475.1 uncultured Chitinophagaceae bacterium | reverse complement strand
ATACGCGAGTTCAAGCAAATGGTGAAGGCAATGCACGATAAGGGGCTTCGCGTGGTGATGGATGTGGTGTATAATCACACCATGCTAACGGAAAACTCGACATTCAACCAGATTGTGCCGGGATATTATTACCGCCAGGATGAAAAGGGTGGCTTCTCCAACGCCACTGCCTGCGGAAACGAGATGGCCAGCGAGCGTTTCATGATGCGTAAGTTCATGCTCGAATCGATGAAGTACTGGGTGGAGGAATACCACATCGATGGATTTCGAGTCGACCTGATGGGAGTGCACGACATCGAAACGATGAACATTATTTCTGAAGAATTGCATCGCATTCGTCCTGACATTTTGATCTATGGTGAAGGTTGGACAGCCGGCGCTTCACCCTTACCCGTTTCGATGAGAGCGCTAAAAGCAAATGCATCGAAGCTCGACAGGATCGCGGTATTCAGCGACGACATTCGTGATGGAATCAAAGGAAGCGTATTCATCAATGAAGAACGCGGCTTCGTAAGCGGAAGAAATGGAATGGCGGAAAGCATCAAGTTTGGCATTGTGGCTTCCACCATGCATCCGCAGGTTGATTATTCAAGAGTGAATTACTCGAAGGCTCCGTATTCTGCTGAACCATACCAGACGGTGAACTATGCAGAGTGCCACGACAACCACGTGCTATGGGACAAACTCGCGCTTTCGGCTCCCAATGCGACAGTGGATGAACGCAAGCAAATGCATAAACTCGCATTGACGATTGTGCTCACTTCGCAGGGAATTCCCTTCCTGCATGCGGGAGGTGAGTTCCTGCGCAGCAAGTATGGACATGAGAATTCATACAATGCCGGCGATTCCATCAATGCGATAGACTGGGATTTGAAGACGAAGAATCATGATGTTTTTGAATACGCGCAGGCACTAGTGAAAATGAGAAAGGAACAATCACTATTCAGATTTAAGACCGCGGATGAGATACGCGCAAATCTTTCATTCCTCGAAAATTTACCCGAAGGAGTTGTAGCATACACCGTGAGCAATCCTAATCCCAAAGCAGGGGAATGGAAGCAGTCGCTTGTTTGTTTCAATGGAAACGGAAGAGAAAAGAAAATAAAGATTCCCGGAAAGAATTGGAATAAATTCATTTCGAATAACAAACTCAGCGTAGGCAAATCAAAAGGAAGCAAAATCCTACTAAAACCTTACACCGCTACGATCCTGTTCAATTAACTAATTAACTAATTAACTAATTAGCTAATTAATTAGAAAATGTCACAACGAAAGCATACCTTTGCAATTCTTACTCGTTACTCTCTCACTCGCTCCCAGGCCGTGATGGCTTAACGTAAGGCAGGTAAAGTATCACCTTCGGTCGATAGCCTTACCACAAAATTTATCATTAAAAAATATTAAGTGTCATTTAACAATTTGAAGCTCATTGAGCCCATAATGGTGGCTCTGGGCAAAGAGGGATACACAAATCCAACCCCTATCCAGGAACAAGCAATTCCAATCGTACTACAACACAGAGATCTGCTCGGATGTGCGCAAACAGGTACCGGTAAGACGGCAGCCTTCGCCATCCCCATGCTGCAATTGATGTTTGAAGAACTTTCACAGGACCGTAATGCACCTCGTCCCATAAAGGCCCTCGTGCTTACACCCACTCGTGAACTGGCAATCCAGATCGAAGAAAGCTTTAAGGCTTATGGAAGATATCTTCCTTTGAAGCATAGCGTAATCTTCGGCGGCGTATCGCAGCATCCACAGGTTGCAGCCATTCGCCGCGGCGTTGACATTCTCGTTGCTACTCCCGGAAGGCTGCTCGACCTGATGAACCAGCGTCATGTTTCGCTGAAAGATATTAAATACTTCGTACTCGATGAGGCCGATCGCATGCTCGACATGGGATTTGTACATGATGTTAAACGCATCATCTCGAAGCTGCCCACGAAGAGGCAAACGCTGTTCTTCTCGGCTACAATGCCACCGGAGATCCAGCAGCTCGCAAACATCCTTCTGCATGAACCGGCAAAGGTGGAGGTCACACCCGTTTCATCCACTGCCGATACCATTCAGCAGGCGCTCTATTATGTGGATAAGAACAACAAGCGTTCATTGCTTGTGCACTTGTTGAAGGATGAGACCATCAAGACCGCCCTCGTATTCTCACGCACCAAACATGGTGCTGATAGAATCGCCCGCGATCTCTACAAGGCAGGCATTCGGGCAGAAGCTATTCATGGAAACAAATCACAGAATGCAAGGCAGGCAGCACTGAATAATTTCAAGTCGAGGAAGACGAGAATCCTTGTTGCTACCGACATCGCCGCGAGAGGCATCGACATTGATGAGCTCACGCACGTGGTGAATTATGATCTTCCGAATATTCCGGAGACTTATGTGCACAGGATCGGGAGAACGGGAAGGGCAGGAGCTGATGGTACTGCGATTTCATTTTGCGATTATGAAGAGAAGATTTTCTTGAGAGATATTCAGCGGTTGATAAAGAAGACCATACCGGTGGTGAAGGATCATCCTTTCGATGTGCCGCTGATGCATGGCATGCCGCAACAGGCTGCTGCTACCAATGGTTCATCATCTTCTGGTGGTGCGCGCCGTGGTGGCGGGAGGAGGTATTGTAGGACGTTTGTGCAGAGAGCTTAGTTAATTAGCTAATT
>CBINHQ010000429.1:0-2681 GCA_966250475.1 uncultured Chitinophagaceae bacterium | reverse complement strand
AGTCGATAGGAAATGAATCTTCCGTCTGGAGAAATGGAAAGCGATTGCAGGGATTTGTCGCCGATGGGAATGGTACGAAGTTGTTCCTGCCTCGTATTCTTCAGGTATTCCTGTGCCTTCTCGCGCTTCTCCTTTCTGTCGCGAAGCACCTGGAAATATTCGAGTTGATCACGCATGAGCCATTCTTCCTGGGGATTGCGTGATGGTTCGTTTTGCCTGCGTTCAGAACGTTCCGAACTTCTTCCGGTGTTGGTTAGTTGTGCCGTTTCTCCCGTTAGAATATCCCAACTGTACAAATTCGAATTGCGGTTATACACGATCCTGGTTTCGTTGAATGAAAATTGTGGGTTGCTTTCCGTTTCCGTTGTCTGCGTAATCCTCGTTGTGCGGTTTGACTTTCCGTGCACATAGAAAACATCTCCGTCCTTCGAATAAGTGTATGCCGTGCGGGCTTTGTTGTATTCCGCATTTGATGCAGAAATTATGGACTGTTTCTCTTGGACGCCAGCCTTAACAGGAGTGAGGTTTTTGAGCGAGATGTAATATGTCGAATCGCCCGGATTCTTCTCAGGATTCCACTGGAAGTAGAGCATCGTTCCATCATGACTCCAGAAGGGATTGGATGGAGAAGTTCCGATCCATTTCGGGTCACGCATGATCTTCTCTACCGTGAGCGTTCCTAATTCCTGGGCAATCGTTACGAAAGAAAAAAAGATAGACGAAAGCAGCAGTGCACACCTGAGCATAGTTTTGGATTTACCGTGATTAATTTCTACAGTGGACAGGCGTCATCCTGCGATGAAGGCATAATTCAAAAATAACGGTCTTCAGGTAATAACCGCCCGTTGATTTCTCCTGTATAGAAGTTTGTCAATGATAATAATGATGAATCCTATCGCCAATATACACAGCGCAAGCATGCCGGAATTCCACAACACTTCCGTGTATCCCAGTTTATTCACATCAAGGAAGGGGTAGGGATAGAATTGATCTACTGTGCCGCGCATCAACGCCAATATCAGGTACAGAAGAGGGTAGGCCAGCCAAGGAATAAGATGAAGAAATTTCAATTTTCCTTTCAATACTGAAATTAGCCAGTAAATCAGGAAGAGTATCGGAATTATCACATGCAATAACTCATCCGCCAGGCGTTGCAGGCCAGTTGGCTCCCAAAGTGACCTAAGGAGGAGATTGTATCCCAGCGCGACAAATACCAAATACACGGTTATTGCAGCCTGCACGGAGGGTCGGGAAAGACTTTGCGCCAGGGCAGAAACCGGAAAAGCGAGAATGATTGTGAGGTTGAGTGCCGCCAACAGGTTCGTGAGAATGGTGAAATATCCGAAATATCTGGCAAGCGTTCCACCTACGGTGAGACCAGATTGTTCGCCATGTTCAAGCAGGAGATTAAGTTGAATTCCCAGTGCAATCCAGGCCAGTAATGCGATTGCCGCCATCAGGAAGACCGAAGACTTATGATTGTTTTTTGTCATTAGACTTGAATCTGTTTATGCAATAATATGTTTTAGCTGTCAATCATACTTTCACATCTATGCTAATTTTCATATTTGAGCATCGCATTAACGAAACAATTTTGGTTCCGCTTTGGCTCTTCGCGTAGTATAACGACTACCTGCGATTGATACATCAAACTATATTTTTCGGCTTCGTGATGATGTTATTTTGTGTTGTCGGCCGGACATTGAATCCCGGTCGTTTCAGAACCCTGGACTATCCCACCGGTCCATGTTGAAAAAACCCTTTTACAAGCGCCGGGTAATTGCTTTGAGTATTTAAACACTAAATCCAGATCCATGCAAAACGAAATGATCATGGGAGAAACATTCGAAAAGCCGGCCATCAGGACGCTGGTGGACCAGTTGGTGAATGCTTCGCTCTCATCCGCGGCGAGACATCGCAGCTTTGTGGTGAATGAGGTACCCGATGGACTTCAACTCTATGGAACAGATGAGAACATGATCGCAGCCGTGATCAACGGAATGCTCCAGGCTGTTATCGGCAACACCCGCGAAAGCTGCGTAAGAATCAGCGCAAAGGAAACGCTCGGAGGAAAATCAATCGAAATCCAGGTTAAAGACACCGGCTGCTTCAGCAGCTTTGCGCTGGCCTGCGACCTCCAGACGGTATTTCCCATGGCACAAAAGGTTGGAGGATATCTGAGCATTTCTGCTGAGAAACAAATGAATTCAACGGTTATGTTCAGTTTTCCTTTAGATCGATCTGCTGTAGAATCGCATTAAAAAAATCAGCACATTAACCAGTAGGCTAATGTGCTGACGTATTTAATTTGCGAAGATTTTTACGCAATTGTGATATCCTTATCGAGGTAAACGTCCTGAATCGCATTCAGGATTTCCACTCCCTCCTTCATCGGACGCTGGAAGGATTTTCTTCCGGAAATGAGTCCCATTCCACCTGCACGCTTGTTAACTACGGCCGTAGTTACCGCTTCGGCCATATCGCTCTCGCCCGAAGAGGCGCCACCTGAATTGATGAGACCTGCTCTTCCCATGTAGCAATTGGCAACCTGGTACCTGCAAAGATCGATCGGATGATCCGTAGTGAGTTCGGTATAGATGCGCTTATCGTTCTTTCCGTATGCAGATTCTTTTGTGTTGAGCGCATTGTAACCACCATTGTTTTCCGGAAGCTTCTGCTTG
>CBINHQ010000428.1:0-2686 GCA_966250475.1 uncultured Chitinophagaceae bacterium | reverse complement strand
GGATTAGATGCAATCTCATTATGCTTTGCATAAATTCTTACCTGTACTTTTTCATTGCGAATCGCGATGCAGACTTGCACAATTCTCAGAGGTTTAATAGCACTGCAAGACTTGCTTTTTCTTTAACAAACTTCGACTTTTTAATTCAAAAAAATACAATGATTACACTCGTGTTATTGCAATTAACATTTTCATCTGTGATTCGTGAAATCTTTGCTGGTGGCGGGTTGTGAAAGAAGCGATATCCCATTTACACGCCTGTTTTAACCGTTTAACTTTTCGTTGAACGGTTTTTAACGGGAGTGGCATATGCTTTGAAATTAAATAGTCGCATTCAATCTTGAATGGAACCACTAAAACACAAAGTATGAAAACAATTTTTACACTCTTAACCACCCTCTTCATGAGTATCGCGGTTTTTGCCGCTGATGCGAGGCCCACAGCCGCTCTCACCATCCGCTCGATGGATGATGGCGACATCCGTGTAATGATCGACGGTCGTCGTTTCGAACCCGGATACAATTCAATGATGATCCGCGAAGTCGATCCCGGTAAGCACAACATCAAAATCTACCGTGAAGAACGCCGCGGAATCTTTGGAAAGACCTTCAGGCTCGTTTACGACCATTCGATCAGGGTAAAGCCTAACACGCACATGCTGATCAGCGTCGATCGCAACGGAAAGGCTTCTGTCATGCAACAGAAGATAAAGAGGAATGATCGCAACTTCAGGAACAACAACCGCTTCGATGATTACTTCGATGAGCGTGAATTTGACTTCAGAAATGGAGAAAGGTATGGCCGCTTCGATGAACATTATGGATTTGAAAGAGGAATGGACGCCCGCGAATTCTCCCTGGTACTCCAGCAAATGGACAAGGAATGGTTCGAAGGCAACAAGATCAAGTCGGCTACACAGGTCGTGAAAAGCAACCGTCTCACTACCGACCAGGTGATGCAGATCATGAGGCTCTTCACTTTCGAGAACAACAAGCTCGAGGTAGCCAAGCAAGCCTACGCAAACACTGTCGACAAGCGCAATTATGAATCTGTGTTCACACTCTTCTCCTTCAGCAGCAGTAAAGAAGAGTTGAGGAAATTTATCAATTATAATTAGTTAATTAGCTAATTAGTTAATTAGTTAATTGAAAAAGTCCCGCATAGCGGGACTTTTTCTTTCATTATTAATTAGCTAATTAACTAATTAATTAATTAACTCTTTCATGCTTTTTCCAATATCCGCCGGGCTGCTCACCACCTTAATCCCGCACTCCTCCATGATCTTCATTTTCGCGGCGGCGGTATCACCGGCGCCGCCAACGATCGCGCCGGCGTGGCCCATTCTTCTTCCGGGAGGCGCAGTCTGACCTGCGATGAAACCTACTACTGGTTTCTTGTTTCCGGATTCCTTTATCCATCTTGCCGCCTCAGCCTCCATTCCTCCGCCAATCTCACCGATCATTACGATCGCGTCTGTGTCGGCATCATTCATGAATAATTCAACGGCTTCTTTTGTAGTTGTGCCAATGATCGGGTCTCCGCCAATTCCTACGGCGGTTGAAATTCCCAATCCTGCCTTCGCCACCTGATCGGCTGCCTCATATGTCAGCGTTCCCGATTTTGAAACAATACCGATCCTTCCTTTCTTGAAAACGAATCCGGGCATGATTCCAACCTTGCATTCGTCGGCAGTGATCACTCCGGGACAGTTGGGGCCCACGAGTCTTGTATTTTTTCCAAACAGGTAGTTCTTCACTTTAACCATGTCCTGTACGGGAATTCCTTCTGTGATGCAGACGATCAGGCCAATGCCTGCTTCTGCTGATTCCATGATCGCATCGGCCGCAAATGCAGGCGGTACGAATATTATGCTCACATCAGCTCCTGTGTTCTTCACACAATCAGCCACAGTGTTGAATACAGGACGATCAAGATGCTGTGCGCCACCCTTACCAGGGGTAACTCCACCAACGACCTTTGTGCCGTATTCAATCATCTGGGAAGCATGAAATGTTCCCTCTGTTCCAGTGAAGCCTTGCACCAATACTTTTGAATTCTTATTAACCAGAATACTCATATCTGTCGTTTAAAATTGCGGCAAAAGTAGGTAAATAACCAATTAGCTAATTAACAAATTGACTAATTAGTAATTACTCCGGGCCATTTCCCTTTCTGTCGGGCATCTTACCCGTTTCCTCCAGCATGCGCATTTCCTTTGCATCTTTAAGGAATTCAGAGGCAAAAATGAATTCGTTGAGGAGCTGATTCTTGCTGAAGATGATTTCCTTCTTGCTTCCTTCCCATTCCTTTCTTCCCTGGTGCATGTACAGAATGTAATTGCCGATCTCCATTACGCTGTTCATGTCGTGCGTGTTGATGACCGTGGTGATCTGGTATTCGTCGGTGATCTCCCTGATCAGTTTGTCAATCACCAGCGAAGTCTGTGGATCGAGCCCGGAGTTGGGTTCATCGCAGAAAAGATATTTTGGATTCAGCACGATCGCTCTCGCAAGCGCAACGCGCTTCTTCATTCCTCCACTGAGTTCTGCCGGATATTTTTTATTGGAATCTTTCAGGTTTACGCGGTTCAGCACTTCGTTTACACGATCAAGTTTCTTTCGTGTGTTCCATTTGGTGAACATATCGAGGGGAAACTGCACATTCTGCTCCACGGTGAGGCTGTCGA
>CBINHQ010000427.1:0-2689 GCA_966250475.1 uncultured Chitinophagaceae bacterium | reverse complement strand
GGATGATTTCTATGTGGAACTGCAACGCCATGGCATGGCCGAGCAGGATAAGGTGAACCAGGTGCTGATAAAATTTGCAAGGAAGTACAATGTGAAGATCATCGCCAGCAACGATTCTCACTACGTTGACCAGAGCGACTTCAATGCACACGACATTCTTCTTTGCATCAACACGGGAGAGAAGCTCTCCACTCCCGCTATGCGCGAATTCTCGGAAGACGATGTCTTCCCGAAGGATCGGCGCTTCGCGTTTCCAAACGATCAGTTCTACTTCAAGAAGACTGAAGAAATGGCGAAGGTGTTTGGTGATCTTCCCGAGGCAATCGACAACACCAACGAAATTGTAGATAAGGTTGAACTCCTCAACCTGAAGCGTGACATCCTTCTACCCTTCTTCCAGGTGCCGAAAGAATTTTCATCGCAAGATGAATACCTCGAACACCTCACCTGGGAAGGCGCGAAGAGAAGATACACTGAAATCACTCCAGAGATTGAAGACAGAATAAAATTTGAACTCTTCACCATCCGCACGATGGGATTCGCGGGATACTTCCTCATCGTGAGCGATTTCATCAAAGCAGGTCGCGACCTTGGAGTGTTCATTGGTCCGGGTAGAGGTTCCGCTGCCGGATCGGTTGTAGCATACTGCACCGGCATCACCAACATCGACCCGATAAAGTACAATCTCCTGTTCGAGCGTTTCCTCAATCCCGACAGGAAGTCGATGCCGGATATCGATACCGACTTTGATGACGAAGGTCGACAGAAGGTGATCGATTATGTGGTAGACAAATACGGCAAGAACCAGGTGGCGCAGATCATCACCTACGGCACCATGGCGGCGAAGATGAGCATCAAGGATGTGGCGCGGGTGCTCGACCTTCCGCTACCAGAAGCAAACTCGCTTGCGAAACTCGTTCCTGACAAACCAGGAATCGTTCTGAAGCGTGTGTTGCAGGCACCGCTCCGCACGAAGGACGGAGAAAAATCACTCGAAGAAAAAGATGGCCTCGGCAATGATGATCTCGAGAATGTGAAGAAGCTCCGCGATATCTACAACCAGGAAGAAACAACAGCCGGCAAGGTGTTGCGCGAGGCAGAGCGACTCGAAGGCTCGGTGCGTAACACAGGTATTCACGCGGCGGGAATCATCATCGCGCCGAAGGACCTCACCGAACTCATTCCCGTTGCTGTTGCAAAAGACTCACCTCTCTGGGTAACGCAGATCGAAGGAAATGTGATTGAAGATGCAGGTGTAATCAAGATGGACTTCCTCGGATTGAAGACGCTAACCATTCTGAAGAATGCTCTGCAACTCATCAAGCAAAATCATGGCGTGGACATCGACCTCGATAAGATTCCACTCGATGATGAGAAGACTTTCGAACTCTACCAGCACGGCGCAACAATCGGCACGTTTCAGTTTGAGAGTCCCGGCATGCAAAAGTACCTGCGCGAGCTCAAGCCCGACAAGTTCGGCGACCTCATCGCGATGAACGCGCTGTATCGTCCCGGACCAATCGCATACATTCCAAACTACATCAACCGTAAGCACGGACGGGAGGAAATCACCTATGATCTTCCCGAGATGGCCGAGTTTCTCGAAGAGACCTACGGCATCACAGTATACCAGGAGCAGGTGATGCTGCTCGCGCAAAAGCTCGCGGGATTCAGCAAGGGCGATGCGGATGTGTTGCGAAAGGCGATGGGTAAGAAGCAGAAAGCCGTGCTCGATAAGATGAAGGCACAGTTCATCAGCGGCGCTACTGCGAAATCATTCCCTGCGGACAAACTCGAGAAGATCTGGACCGATTGGGAAGCATTTGCGCAGTACGCCTTCAACAAATCGCACTCGACTTGTTACGCATTCGTCGCGTATCAGACTGCATATCTTAAGGCGCATTATGCTGCAGAATACATGGCAGCCGTGTTGAACAACGCCGGCAGCATCGATAAGATCACCTTCTTCATGGAAGAATGTAAGCGAATGGGATTAAAAGTTCTTGGTCCCGATATCAACGAATCGCTGAAAGGATTCGCAGTGAACAGTCGCGGTGAGATACGCTTCGGCCTCGGAGGACTGAAAGGAGTTGGTGAAGCAGCCGTAGAAAGCATCATCGAAGAGAGAAAGAAACACGGACCGTTCCTGAGCATATTCGATCTCATCAAACGCATTAACCAACGCACGGTAAACAAGAAGACACTCGAGAGTCTCGCCTATGCAGGCTCCTTCGATTGCTTCCCCGAACTGCACCGCGCTCAATATTTTCACATACCACAGGATGAGACTGCAAACGGTCTCGAAAGAATCATCCGGTTTGGCCAGGTATTCCAGACGCAGAACGCGTCGACCGCCAACACCCTCTTCGGTGATCTCGCCGACAGCATGGAGATTCCTCCGCCAAGAATTCCCGATTGCCCGCATTGGTCACTGATCGAACAACTCACGCACGAGAAGGAAGTGACGGGCATGTTCCTTAGTGGTCACCCTCTCGATCACTATCGCTTCGAGATGAAGCACTATGGCATCACGCCGATAAACGAACTGGTGGACTTCAGGGATTCATTCAAGTCCCAGGCAAATCCCGGCAGAACGTTCAGGATAGTCGGGCTCATTGCAGACGCGCAACATCGTGTTGCGAGAAGCGGAAACAAATATGGAAGCTTCGTGATTGAAGACTATTCAGGC
>CBINHQ010000426.1:0-2707 GCA_966250475.1 uncultured Chitinophagaceae bacterium | reverse complement strand
GCCGTCTTCACTGTAGATGGTTCCTCTTTCGGCGTCAAGTTCTACGATGCGTTGATGCATGCTGTCGCTCATGCTTCTCCAGTAGTCGCCTTCGAAGCGCTGGATATAAAAAGCCTTCCCCAGTATCATCACGCTAAGAATCACCATGGCGATGAAGCTGAGGTACACTCTCCATAATATGTCGCGTCTTACGTCCAAAATATTTCGTTGGTCAGCATTAATTGGTATTAATTGAATCTTTCAGCACCACAGGTGAAGCTGTGAGTTCTTTCAATCCCAGTGGTTCCACTGCTTTCGAAAGTTCGCTTTGCTTACTCCTGAACATCACCTCACTTTTCACGGTCTTATATTCATGTTCTAATTCTCTAACTTCTCTCGATGTGCGGTTTATGCTTCGAATGGTTTTATCAGCATAATGACCATTATAGATGTAGATAACGGCCAGCAACGCGAGAAAGAAGAAGAACGGAACCTGTTTTACTATTGATTGATAGTTCAGCCATTTTTTCCAATCCAGTCGCAGATCCTTTTCCTGCTTATTGATCTGTTGTTCGTTCATATTCTGTTCGTGTTTTATAGGTGGAATCGATTATACCATCATTCTCTTCTCTGCGATTCTCAGTTTTGCGCTTCGGGATCTTGGATTTTTCTTTTGTTCGTCTTCAGAGGGGAGGATGGGTTTCTTGTTGACCAGTATCAGTTCATTCACTGTGGTGGTATTGATAAAGGGATTCTCATCGGGTGCTTCGAATGTGCCACGCCGAAAGAAGTTCTTCACCAGCCTGTCTTCAAGAGAATGGAATGTGATAATGGCAACCCGCCCGCCGGGTTTTAGCAGTGTTGGTATTTGTTGCAGCATTTCTTTGAGAGCACCTAGTTCATCATTCACTTCAATGCGCAACGCCTGGAAAACCTGGGCAAAGTACTTGTGGGGGTTTCCTTTCACAATTTCACGGAGGGCAGTCTTAAATGCGTCGATGGTCTTGAGCGATGTGAGCTTCCTTACTTCCACTATCTTCTTTGCAAGCGTTTTGGAGTTTGTTACTTCTCCGTATTGCTCGAAGATTTTGTGGAGTTGGGATTCCGAATAGGTGTTGACTACATCGTAAGCTGTCAGTTCCTGTCGCTGATCCATTCGCATGTCGAGGTTCGCGTTGAAGCGGGTGGAGAATCCTCTATCGGCCTCATCAAACTGGTGACTGCTTACGCCGAGGTCGGCGAGAATTCCATCCACTGCATTCACGCCGGCGAGTCGAAGGAATCTTTGCAGGTGACGAAAGTTCTGCTGGATCAACTCAATTCTCTTATCGTCTGGAAGGTTTTCCTTTGCAGCAGCGTCCTGGTCGAAGGCGAATAGTCTGCCTTGCTCATTTAGCCGGCTTAAGATTTCCCTGCTGTGTCCGCCTCCGCCGAAAGTGCAATCGACGTAGGTGCCGTCAGGAGAAATGTTCAAGCCATCTATTGATTCCTTCAGCAATACGGGGATGTGATAGCCGTCCTGTTCTTCACTGGAATGTTTCGCGTCATTTCGTTTTTCATTATCGCGTTTCTTTCCCATCGGAATTAGTTCCAGTTTTCCTGTTCATTACCTCATCCGCGAGACTGCTGAAAGCCTCCGGTGAAAATGATTCAAAGAGCTTTTTATAAGTATTACTATCCCAGATTTCAATTTTCTTCACCGCAGCTACGAGCACGATGTCCTTTTCGAGTCCCACCTGTTCCTTCAGGTTTGGTGGTATCAGCAGCCGACCGGCCGAGTCGGGTTCAACGAATGTGGCGCCGTTCAAAAAATAGCGGCGAAATTCCCTGACCTTTGGGTCGAAATCGTTTAGCTGGCTGATCTCTGCAAAGAGCGGCTCCCAGTTTTGGGTAGGGTAAAGGCTAAGGCATTTCTCGAACCCCCTGTTGATAACGAAGCGCAGGTGGTCCACCTCCGGCAGTTGCTTTTTGAAGCCTGCCGGCAGTAGGAAACGCCCCTTTGCGTCCAAAGTAGCCTCGTATTCGCCGAGAAAACCTATCATTATCAGGGAATTGAGTCAATTTTTGCTTAATAAACACAAAATAACACTTTTTCCCACTGAATAAACAAATTTTTTGATTTTTCTTTTATCCACAGGGGTTTATGCGCTGAAATGCAGGCGGGGGACGGGTTTGAGGGGAATTAGAAGAAATGGGTGGTAAAAGGGTGGTGGATTAGCTGTGGATTGCTGTGGAAAGGCTGTGGATTTCCTTCAATTGCCTCTCAAAACAGAGAATTAAAACTTAGGTTTTAATAGCTGCGGATTCATGCCAACGTGAATGAAGATTGTTATCAAAAAAGGATGAAATATGGTTGTTATAATAATAAAAACACTTGGCAAGATTGAAAGTAATCGTGCATTGAAGTACTCTCCATTCCCTTTGATTCACTAATCGTACTTAACCTAATTTTACCTCATGCACCCAGGAAATATTTCCATATCCGAGTACCTCTATCATCTTCCCGAAGAAAAAATTCCCGCCTACCCTTCTGCGCAGCGCGATCATTCGAAATTGTTGATCTACGAAGGTGAAAGAATCAGCGAGGATCGTTATTATAATCTTGCGGAACATATTCCTGCAGATTCATTACTCGTATTCAACAATACAAAGGTTGTTCCTGCGAGAATTCTCTTCACAAAGCCGACTGGTGGTGTGATTGAAATATTTTGTCTCGAGCCGGGAGATG
>CBINHQ010000425.1:0-2709 GCA_966250475.1 uncultured Chitinophagaceae bacterium | reverse complement strand
AATCCAGATACCATTGTTCCGGAAGATTGCTTTGTGAAATGCATCGAATTCTTCAATACCCATCCCGACGCTGGAGCGCTAGGCGTGAAGATGCTCGACGGAGCGGGAAATTTCCTGAAGGAATCGAAACGATCATTTCCATCACCACTCACTTCTATGTTCAAGTTGTTCGGCCTGGCTAGATTGTTTCCAAAGTCAAAAGTATTTGCGAAATATCACCTCGGACACCTGGACGAGAATAGTAATCACGAAGTAGATGTGCTGGCTGGTGCATTCATCATGGCGAGGAAGGAAGTGTTGGATAAGGTAGGCGGTTTTGATGAGAAGTTCTTCATGTACGGCGAGGATGTGGACCTTAGCTTCAGGATTCAGCAGGCAGGTTATAAGAATTATTATTTCGCTGGAACGGAGATCATACACTTCAAAGGCGAGAGCACGAAGAAGGGAAGCCTGAATTACGTTCGCATGTTCTACAATGCGATGAGCTTGTTTGTACGCAAGCATTATGGCGGCGGAAGAGCGGGGATTTTCAATTTTCTGATTCATCTTGCTATCTGGTTTCGCGCGGGAATGGCGGCGGTGTCGAGATTCATTCGCAAGATTGGTCTGCCGTTGATCGACGCGGGACTGATCATATTTTCATTCTGGATAGTGAAAGAGGGATGGAATCTTGTAAGGCCGGATGTGCGTTACGAGCCGGGACTCATCTGGATTTCCTTTTCAGCATTCACTGCGCTGTACTTGCTGGCGGCCTACTATGCAGGTTTGTACGATCGAAGTTACAAGAGGTCTCAGTTCATTGGTGCAACTCTCGTGGCCACGGTTGTGTTGCTTGCAGCGTATGCGTTGTTTCCGGAGCATTATCGTTTTTCAAGGGCGATCATATTGTTTGGTGCGTTGCTCGCGTTCATATTGATCAGTATGTTGAGATGGATCCTGGTTCGCGCTAATGTGATTACGGGAAGTGGAAGCAGCGATGATCAGCCGAATATTTTCGTTGCCGGCACGAAGGAAGAATTTGAAGAAACTTTGAAGTTGATGGAAGATGCAAACCTTCACCAACGCGTGTTAGGAAGGATTGCGGTTGCATCAGGAGATGAGACGGCTGTGGGAAGTGTAAATCAGATTGAGAAACTCTCCGCTTCCGTGCCATTCAGGGAAATTATTTTTTGTGAAGGAAGTCTTTCATTCCAAGAGATACTCGACACAATCTCGAGACTTCCCGCGCACACGCGGGTTAAGTTTCATGCAAGAGGAAGCAGAAGCATTGTCGGAAGCCAGTCGAAAGATACATCGGGAGAATTTGTATCAACTTTAAATGGTTTCCGGATAAACTATCCCGATAATCGAAGGATGAAGAGGCTGGTCGACATTGTTTTCTCGTTAAGCGGCATCATCAGTTTTCCGATTCAGATATTCATACAATCGCGTCCATTCAGTTTTCTCCGCAATTGTGTACAGGTGTTGATAGCACAACGATCATGGATTGGATACGCGGTAAATGAGAAAAATCTTCCACGAATAAGAAAGGGAATATTAGCCACGAATGGGCTGCCGCTTTCACACAGGCAGGAACTTCCGGCCGGGAGTTTGCAGATGATGGATTATTGGTATGCGAAGGATTATTCACCTGGAAAGGATATTAAACTGATTCGCTCCGCATACCGGCGTCTCGGTAGCTGAATCGCTTTGTGCGCATTCCCGAAAATTTCATGTAACATTATGTAATTTTAAAACCGGTTTTAAAGGTAGATGGCGACGATCATAGATATTAAGATTCCCAAGGCGATAGCATCCGCCCTGCGCATCCCCCCTAATGATGAGCGCAGGCAACAGATTCGTGTACTCACGAAGCTGCTGAAGAAGGCAAGGTTTACCGAGTTTGGTCAGAAATACAGGTTTGATGAGATTCTCATGAACCGTCACCCCGGCAAGAAATTCCAGGAGCTGGTCCCGACTCATGATTACAATAAGATTTATGAAGAATGGTGGCAGAAGACTCTTGATGGTATTCCCGATGTGGCCTGGCCGGGAAAGATAAAATACTACGCACTCAGCTCGGGCACCTCCGAAGCCGCAAGCAAATACATTCCTGTCACCAAGGAAATGCTGCGAAGCAACACAATCAACTACCTCCGGCAACTGCTTACATTGCTTGGCTATGAAGAGGTCAACCGCAAGGCAATGACGAAGGGCTTTCTCATGCTGGGTGGCGCCACAGACCTTAAGAAAGGAAAGGCTGGTTGGTACGCTGGAGACCTTAGCGGCATTCTCGCAAGGAAGAGACCGTTTTGGTTTCAGACTTTCTATAAGCCCGGGGGACGTATCGCTGCGCTCAGCGATTGGAACCAGAAGTTGAATGAGATTGTAGAACACGCAAAGGAATGGGACATCGGCTACATCGTTGGTGTGCCTGCATGGTGCCAGATGTGCATGGAAATGGTGATCAATCACTACAAGGTCAAGAACATTCATGAGATTTGGCCAAACCTCGGATTCTTCGTCCACGGCGGCGTTGCGTGTGAACCTTACAAGAAAGGGTTTGAGAAATTGCTTGGTAAGCCCATCGTATATATCGAGAATTATCTCTCAAGCGAAGGCTTCATCGGTTACAAAACACGCGAGCATGCAAAAGGAATGCAACTCATCCTGAATAATAATATCTTCTTCGAGTTTGTGCCTTTTGATGATAAGAACTTCGACGCCGAC
>CBINHQ010000424.1:0-2713 GCA_966250475.1 uncultured Chitinophagaceae bacterium | reverse complement strand
TCCCTTGCGCTCGAAGCAGCTCAAATGGGTTCGTTTGAATGGGATCTCATCTCGCAACAATTCATCGGCTCACGCAGGTTGAATGAAATAATGGGACACCCTGGGGAGAACATCGGCCACGAATTGCTGCTCACTTCTCTACATCCGGCTGACAAACCCATCCGCGATAAAGCGGTGGAAGAGGCAATGAAGCGTGGTGATCTTACTTATGAGGTCAGAATCCTCTGGCCTGATGCGTCTCTGCACTGGGTGAGGGTTTTCGGAAAAATAATTTTCGACGAACAACAGAAGCCTTTGCGAATGTATGGTACCGTCGAAGATGTGACAGAAGATCATATTACACTTCAAAAACTGGAAGAAAGCACGGAACGCCTTAAGTTGGTGATTGAGACGGCGGAAATGGGCACATGGGAGCTCGACATCAAGACCGATCATGCTACTTATTCGGATCGCTATCTGAAATTATTTGGCTACAGCTCTGATGCAAAACCAACACATGCTGAACTAAAAAGCCGCATTCACCCAGATGATCTACCTGCCCGAAACGAGGCGGTAGAGGAAGCACTGAGAACAGGTATCCTGGACTTCGAGATGCGTATTTTTACCATGAAGAATGATATGCGCTGGTTTAAAGTCAGGGGCGCCGTATTTAAAAGTCCTTCAGGTGAACCCGAGCGCATGCTTGGCACAATACTCGATGTAACCGACCAGAAGAATTCATTTCATGCCCTACAGGAAAGTGAAGAACGCTTTAAGACCATCGCGAATACGGCTCCTGTGATGATATGGATGTCGGGTGAAGATCGCTTCGTCAACTTCTTTAACACAAGTTGGCTTGATTTTACCGGAAGGACGATAGACCAGGAAAGAAACAATGGGTGGATCAAATCGGTGCACCCAGACGACAAGGATTATTGCCAGGAAATTTACAACAGGGCACATGCGGCAAGGCGGCCATTCAGCATGGAATTCAGACTTCGCAGAAGGGATGGAGTTTACCGATGGATATCAGGCAGCTCCGTACCGAGATTTGATGGAAACGGAGGATTCCTGGGATTCATCAGCGCCTGCCGCGATATCGACGACGAACGCAGGTTTAACCAGATGCTGCAGGAGAGTGAACTCCTGTTCAAGACGATCACGAATGTGGCTCCTGTCGGATTATGGATGACGGATGATAAAGGCAACAATAATTTCGTGAACGACACCTGGATCGAATGGACAGGTAAGCCGATCGAACAACAATACTCCGAAGGATGGCTGAGCGTGGTTATCGCTGCCGATCAGGATTATATCGGAAAGAAGTTCGACAAGGCATTCCAGGCTCGGAGACCCTTCCATGCGGAGTTCAGGATTAAGAGAAAGGATGGCCAGGTGAGATGGGTGCTTTCAGAAGGAAGCCCTTATTACGACATTGATGGAGAGTTCGCCGGCTATGCCGGATCCGTGGCAGACATCACCGAAAGGAAGGAGGATGAGATCAGAAGAAATGAATTCCTTGCCGTGGCGAGCCATGAGCTGAAGACACCGCTCACTTCGGTGAAGGCATATGCGCAATTGCTGGCATCGACATATAAGAAATCGACTGATGAATTTTTGAAGAATGGCCTTCGCAAGGTGGAGAACCAGGTGAACAAAATGACCAAGCTGGTGACCGATTTTCTAAACTTGTCGAAGATTGAATCCGATAAGTTTGAACTCGATCTCGACGAATTTGATTTGAACATACTGGCGAAGGAAGCCGTATCGGATGTGGAGATGGTTTCGCAGAATCATCACATCAGACTGGAAGGAGATGAGAATGTGATGGTAAACGCGGACCGTGAGAAAATTGCCCAGGTGATTATTAATTTCCTGAACAATGCGGTCAAGTATTCGCCCGAAGGAAAAGATGTTACGGTAACGGTGAAGGAGATAGATGGCCAGGCGAGACTCGAAGTAAAGGACCAGGGAATTGGCATTAAGCAAGAGGAGCATCAGAGAATATTCCAGCGGTTTTACCGGTCGAGGTTTCATCAGAACATTTCGTATTCGGGTTTTGGAATCGGGCTGTACATCTCCGCGGAAATAATCCAGTTGCAGGAGGGAACGATAGGAGTAGAGAGTAAGGAAGGAGAGGGCGCCACATTCTTCTTCATGCTGCCTCTTATAAATAATAAGGTTTAAAAAATAATATCCTGATGGCAAATAAGGTAATGATATTCGATGATGATACCGACCTGCTCGAAGTGTGCTCATTGATTCTGACGGCTAAGAATTTCGAGGTGATCATCAGGGACAGGTGTACAGAAATAATCAGGGATGTGCAGGAGCATAATCCCGATGTGATCCTGATGGATAACTGGATTCCCGACATCGGCGGCGTGCGTGCCACCAGGCTGGTGAAGGCTTCCTCCGAACTGCGACATATTCCCGTAATCTTTTTCAGCGCTAATAACAATGTCTCCGAACTCGCCGCCGAAGCCGGGGCGGATTATTCATTGCAGAAGCCGTTTGATATAACGGAGTTGGAGGAGATAGTTTCGAGTGCGGTGAATAAAGGTGATGAGCGTTGACAGTTGACCGTTTACCGTTGACCGTTGACCGTAAAAAGATGCAAACATGGATGAGAGATGAGGGATGAGAGATGAGGGACTTTGGATTTCAGAATAATAGAGATATCAAAGAGGTTACAATTCGAAGACTCCCATCTCTCATCTCTCATCCCTCATCC
>CBINHQ010000423.1:0-2729 GCA_966250475.1 uncultured Chitinophagaceae bacterium | reverse complement strand
ACCTTCTCGATTGTGATGTCTCTGTCGGGGATTGCATTGATGTTGTAATTGTTCAGGCTAGATTGCAGCTTGGAGAGTTCTGCCAGTGCCTGATTGTATGCTGTGTGTAAGCTATCGAGTTTTATTTGCGTCATCGCAACATTGAGACGCTCGTTGATCGAGTTCCAGTCAATATTATCATAGGCTATCCTGATATTATTCTCCAGGCTTTCCCAGTTTACCTTCGCCATTTCTTCCTGCATCTCTTTCTCATAGATTGACTTCACCAGTTCCTTTTCCTCGAGCAGCATCGCGTCGGCGATTTCTTTCTCCATCGCCTTCCATTGCATTTCCTCGATCACTTTTCTCGAATTTGCAAGCGCTTCCTTCATTTGTTGTTCCTGTTGCTTATTCAGTTCTGGCAATACGTTTTGCAGGTAATTCACGAATTGATAGGCTGCAGGGTTTGCAGGAATTCCTGCCACATCAACCGGTGGCAGGGGAGGAAGTTGCGGAGGAACCGGTAATTCAACTGTAATGCTCTTGTTCGCAATTTGCTCAGCGACTGCTGGGTCCGCATCAGCCAATTCAAGTGAATCCTGAGCCTCTTCATGCTTTACAACATGGTTAGCACGTTCACCATTCGTGAAGAAGTAAAATGGAGAATACATGTGCGGCAGTGTGGCCATCGATGGCAATGGTCTCTCCGGCCTGCTTGCAATGAGCAATGCATTAAGCCCAATGAAACAGAGCAAACCTGCCATGATGCCTGCCAGCCTGTTGAATGATATCAGCGATGTCTTCCTGATGCCAAGCAACCATTCAACTCTATGGAGAAGGTCGTTTCTCCTGCCCGAGGATGCGACAGCAAACGGTCTCGGGAAATGATTGCTCTTTTCAATAGTCAACAGTGCAGAAGCATAAACATGAGGATCATATTGGAACTGCAACACGATGTCGTCGCAACTCTTTTCCCTCTCGCGCTCTATCGACTTCACCATTGCATTCACGAAAGGATTGAAATAAAGAATGGATTGAATGGACCTGATGATGAGGTTCAGCAAATAATCGTGGCGACGAATATGCGCAAGCTCATGCAGCAGCACCGCTTCCATCTGCTGTGATGAAAGATGATTTATGGCTGCAAGAGGAACGAGAATCACGGGTTTCAGATATCCAATTGTAACGGGAGAAGTGACCAGTTCTGAGATCCATATCTTCACATTCCTGTTGATGCCCATTCTCTCCGAAACATTTCTCACAAATAATTTCCAATCCACTCCAACCTTTGTTATCGCCTGGTTGCGGATTACCTGCACATATCGATAGTTCCTTATGAAATTATAAACTGGAAGTATCAGCAGCACGAGATAGAGCATTGATGCGAGTGGAAGCATGGTCTCGAGCCATGAATTCAACTTCGCGTTCGATGATGCATCGAGCATACCAGTGGAAATGATCGTGCTGTGAGGAGATACAATTGTGAGTATGGAAAGAAACGTAAAAACAAACCATGCGAAACCTGAGATGAGCAAACCTGTGGCAAGGCTTGCCTTTTGTGCAGGTCTCGGCCTGAATACTCCGCAAAGTAAAGAGTAAACAACCCAGAGAAGCGCCATCTGCCAAAGGCTGTTCAATACCGCCCAACCAAGGGCTTGCAGAAAGTTGATTTGGCTTTCAGCCATGGTTATTTATTTTTCATGTTATTGAGTAGTTCCTGGATCTTCTCGATCTCCTCGGGGCTGGCTTTGTGCTCACCGAGTGCCTGAATTACCAACTGTGTGGGCGAACCGCCAAACAGATTATCGATAATCTTACTCAACATGTGTCGCTGGGTCTTTTCTTTATTCACTGCTGCCTGGTAAACATGCGTGCGCATGGAATCATCTCTTTTGACCAGGCCTTTTTCATGCATGATCTGCATGAGCTTGAGAGTAGTGGTATAACCAACATCCTTGGTGCGGGCCAGTTCCTCATGCACTTCTCGCACTGTGGCAAGCCCTTTCGTCCAAAGTGTCTGCAGAATCTCTAATTCACTCTCGGTAGGTCTGATGGTCTTCGCGTTTGACATATCATTGGTTTTACGCGTCGAATATACGACTAATTTCGTAATACGCCTAAGGGAAACACGTATTTTCATTTTTTTAACACTGAACATCAATCAGTAAGACGCTCGACCAGCAGGAAGGTTACAGGCACAATTAACTAATTAGTTAATTAATTAATTAGCTAATTAAAAAATAAGCCCCACTGTAGAAACAGCGGGACTTAATGTAATGGTTCTGATTAAGAGGTTTGATTATTTATACTGAACCGTATTGGCTGGGATATTCTGGGCGATTGGTTCGATGGTAATTTCTTTCTTTATTTCATTTACAGAGGCGTTCCCGGTGCTCATTTCTGCGAGGGTGGGAGCGATGACTAAAGATACAATGGACATCAATTTAATCAAAATATTCATTGAAGGTCCTGAAGTATCCTTGAAGGGGTCGCCCACAGTGTCGCCGGTAACGGATGCCTTGTGCGGCTCTGATTTCTTGTAGTACATTTCTCAGTTGATCTCGACGCCTTTTTCGAAGCTCTTCTTGGCATTGTCCCAGGCGCCGCCGGCGTTGTTCTGGAACATTCCCATCAATACACCGCTAACGGTAGCACCGGCAAGGAAACCGCCGAGGGCTTCGGGGCCGAGTACGAATCCGATGAAGAGGGGAGAGATGATGGTGATGGCGCCGGGCAACAACATCTTCTTA
>CBINHQ010000422.1:0-2734 GCA_966250475.1 uncultured Chitinophagaceae bacterium | reverse complement strand
TGGAAGATTCAATACCTCATCGACACACGCAGACGCTAACCCAATTGACTAATTGACTAATTAGCTAATTAACTAATTATTTCCCCGTCAACCGATATTTCTTGTTGACCTTGGGGCTGTTGAAGTATTCGTTTAATTCTTCCTCGGTCATATTATTGGTAATGTCGACCGGCACGTCGATAAGTTGCATCTGGCTTTGTTTGAGCTCATCCTTCAGTTTAGATGTCTTCGCGCGGATGTTGAAGTCTTTATCGCCGACGAGTGAATAATCGTACAACATATATTCGAGACGCTTGATGGAAGAGCGCACGAGTGATGCCTGGTTTTGTTCAACAACTTTGTTGGGTGATGTGGCTTCCTTCACGGGCACTAACGCCACGCCTACACTAGGAAGGATCTTTCCTGCGGTCTGTCCGCTCTCGCCACCTGTAGTGGAGAGAATGGTTCCTGTAAGTGCAGTGGTAGCTGATGTGAGATCGAAGGATGTACGCGCGGTCTTGTTCTTCTTCAGTTTCTTGTCCAATTGAAGGAAGGTATACTTCAATTGGAGAATGTAGGTGCGAATGTTTTTTACCACCATATCATACTCTTCTTTTGCCACAGGATAGTTGAGGGCGTCTTTTACAACGATGCGCACCAAAGCTGTATCCTTCTGCCTGAATTTCGATGAACCCACGAAGGTCAGGTTCACGATCTTAACCTTGGCTGAATCCGTTTCCTTCACAAAGTCGTAAGGTGGCGTCCATTCAAACTGATCGTCGCATTGCTTAACCAGAGTGTAGGAACTGATCGGCACACTACTCGCGAAGAGAATCTCATCGATAGGGAAGTTTCCTGCCTCGCATTGCACGCGGAATCCAACCTGCTGACCTTCTTCCACCACGAGCGTACCGGCTACTGTTGGCTTCACTCTTGGAAATACAACCTCGGTGCTGTAGAAAATGAGAGTGAAACTGGTGTCGATTCGTTCGTTGGGATCGGATAAGTTTTGAACGCCGAGTTTAACTGTGTACTCAACATCGTATTTCAGTTTTCCCGAGAGGAAATATGATTTCTCTGCTCTGAAAGTGAGCAGGCCATTGTCTTTGTTGATCTTTAAACCAACGGGAGAATTCTTGAGGTACCAGTAATAATCTTTCTGATCCTTGTTGATCGTAAGCTGGTACGAAAGCATTGAATCCACATGTAGAGTGAAGAATGGGTTGAGATTAGTGATCCTGAGCACAGAGTCAATCACCACGGGTTCCACAGGGTGAAAGGTCGTGTCTTCCTGTGCCTTCACCAATGTGCCGGAAATAAGGAGGATAACGGAAAGTGCCAGGCTTCTTAATCTCATGTGTGGCTGTTAATTAATTATGGCTGCGAATTTACCTCATTTTATTCAGCCGGAAATTTGAATGCGCTTATAAAAGAAACCCCATCGTAGAAACGACGGGGTGTAAACCAAAACCAACTGCTTATGAGAAAGACTTGAAATATTTCTTTTTTATCGCAACAATTATTGTATGCTTATTAGTTTAGACGTTGGTTTTACTTCTTCCTTTCGCGGGATGTTCAACGTTAAGACTCCGTTAACATATTTGGCTTCGATGCCATCTGCATTCAACTTATCATCAAGTGTGAATGTCCTCGTGAAAGAATTGAGATGAAATTCCTTTCTCAATTCCTTGCCGTTTTCCTTCTTTGTCTCTTCACTTCTTGTGGCGCTAATAGTGAGGAGATCCTTTTCAGCCGATACCTTGAAATCTGATTTCTCAAAACCCGGAGCGAAGATGTCGACAGTGTAACCATTCTCCGACTCGTTAATGTTCACCGGCACTGAGCCATTTGCGCGGTTAAACAAAACAGGGAGATCGGAAAAGAAGTCGTCAACCAGGTGGCTGAATCCGTTATAAAGAGGCCTGCGATTAAATTTTACCTGAGTCATAGTTTTAAATTTTTCATACCTGATTCAAACGATGTACCACCACCGATTTTACGACAATTGTTGCCCAAACACCTTCATTATCATGACATTATAGCCGAAAGATTTGAATTTTGGCTGTCATTTTTACAGAATTAAAAAGCCCAAAGCAAAATCCTGATTTATCTCATCCATCTACCTAAACAATCCTTAGTAAATTTGTGTTTTGTAAATCAGTAACCTGATAAGGGTTGCGACTCCATTTTCAAATTTTCAAATTCACTAATTAACTAATTAAGAATGTATCCTGCAGAGATCGTAGTACCCATGACAGAGGAATTAACCGACAATGGGTTTCAAGAATTAAAGACAGTAGAAGAAGTAGAAGGCCAGTTGGCTAAAGAAGGCACCACACTGGTGATGATTAACTCCGTGTGCGGTTGCTCGGCCGGAAGCGCAAGACCAGGCGTGCTGATGGCTGTGGCCAATGCAACAGTAAAACCTGATTATCTCACTACCAGCTTTGCGGGTTACAATATCGAGGCGGTGAACCGCCTGCGCCAGCACCTGCTTCCTTATCCTCCTTCTTCACCATCGATAGCCTTGTTCAAGGATGGCAAGCTCGTACATTTCGTGGAGCGCCATCAGATTGAAGGACGTACCGCGCAGATGATTGCGAATAATTTGATGGGAGCGTTTGAGGAATATTGTAAGTAGTTGGCGCTTATCGTTGACAAGCTTGTCCTGACGAAGGTCAGGGTTGACCGTTTACTGTTTACCGTTGACCGTTTGGCGAAATGAGATGAGAGATGAGAGATGGGAGATGAGAGA
>CBINHQ010000421.1:0-2736 GCA_966250475.1 uncultured Chitinophagaceae bacterium | reverse complement strand
CCCTTCCTGTATCGCTCCCAAAGCTTATCATTATGTGCCAGATAATTCTTGTAAAAAAGACCGAAATCATGCACTCCCCTTCCAGCAAGATTTAACGAAGAGTACAATTCATTCAACGTCGACTTCGCATTCGCCTCAAAATCCCAGAGAGTATGATCGAGATCGAAAAAGAGATGACTATATTTTCTGCCCATTTCCCCTGTTACTTTCAATTGTCATAGTTTTACCGGTGCAAAATAATCAATAATAAGGTCTTCCATGAGTGCAGAAATTTCTTCCAACGGTAATCGCAATGTAATCATCACTGGCGCCTCGCGAGGACTCGGAAAGGCCATCGCTGCAATCTTCGCGGCAAATGGTTATAATCTCTACCTCTGTTCATTAAGCGCAACAAGATTATACAAAGCCGTGGAGGATTTGCTTAACTTCTACCCTGACGTCACGATAAAAGGGAAGCCATTCGATCTCAGCAAGAAGGATGAGGCAATCGAATTCGGCAATTGGTGTCTCTCGCAAGCAAGCCCGGGAATACTCATCAACAACGCAGGAAGTTTCGCAGGAGCGAATGTGCATGACGAAGAAGATGGAGCCCTCGAAACTATGATCGAAACAAACCTGTACAGCGCGTATCACCTCACCCGCGCCATCGTGCCAGCAATGATCAAGTCAAAATCAGGACATATCTTCAACATGTCATCCATCGCCGGGCTCAAAGCCTACCCTGGTGGCGGATCATATAGCATCAGCAAATTCGCGCTTCGCGGATTCTCCATCAACCTGCGCGATGAATTAAAAGAACATGGCATCAAGGTCACTACCGTTTACCCCGGCGCAGCCTACACCGATTCATGGGCTTCATCCGGAATTCGCAAAGACAGGTTCATGGAAGCAGATGACATCGCGAAGATGATATTCTCCGCTAGCCAGCTTTCACCACAGGCCTGCGTGGAAGAAATCATCCTTAGGCCGCAGCTTGGAGATATCTGACCGCTTAAAACTATTAACTTCCTGTTGACCTTTATTCGCAACAGTTTGACAAATGCCGCGGTATTTTTATTGTTCTCATGAAGACGCTTGCATTCATAATTAATTTCTTCATTCTGACCTGTACCCTTCAGTCGCAGGTAATCTTCCGCACCGTCGTGCCACGGCAGCCTGTAGTTGCCGGCGAATCATTCCCCGTTCAATATGTACTGGAAGATGCTGCCGTAGAAGATGGCTTCACGCCCCCTGATTTTAAAGGACTGAAGATCATCAGTGGCCCTGATGTCTACGGAGGTCACACTCCCGGTCCCGACGGTCCCGTAGCACTTAAGAATATTGTGTATACTCTTGTTGCTTCAAAACCCGGCTGGCTCACCATCCCAGGCGCAACTGCTATTCGAAATAACAGGACCATCAAGAGCAATGACGTTTTAATTGAAGTCGTTAGCAAACAGGAACTGCAAAAACGCAACGAGCTATCCGCCGTCTCCGAATACTACCTCAAACCCGGCGAAGACCCCTACCGAAAAATCAACGATAACCTCTTCATCAAAGCCTCCGTTGATCGACAAAATTGCTACATCGGTCAACCCGTACTCGCTACCTTTAAACTTTATTCAAGACTCGAATCTCGATCTGATATCGTCAAAAACCCCGGCTTCTACGGCTTCACCGTGCACGACATCCTCAATCTGGGCGACAAACACTCCATCACTGAAATGGTGTATGGAAAACCATTCGAAGTACATACCATTCGCATGGTTCAATTATATCCCCTCCAGGCAGGCAATTTTGAAATCGATCCCATGGAAGTGATGAACAAAGTTGAATTCTCCCAAACCGCCAGGAAGAAACACCCCGAGCAAAAGATCGTTGAAGGCGTTTTCGAAAGAAGATATACAAACGACAAGCCCAGCGCCATCAGTTACGAGAATACTATCAGCACAAAACCCATAACCATTCATGTAAAGCCTTTACCTGAAAAGAATAAACCTCCCGAGTTCGACGGCGCAACGGGAAATTTCCGCATCGATGCATCCATTGATCACCCTGAACTTGCAAAGAACGAAAAAGGCATGCTCGTCATCAGACTATCCGGCCAGGGCAACTTCGTGCAACTCGACGCACCCACCATCGACTGGCCTGATGGAATCGAAGGCTTCGCACCCAACGTATTTGATTCACTCGACAAATCACTCTCTCCACTCAAAGGAACCCGCACCTTCAACTTCCCCTTCGTCGCTTCGAAAAAAGGAAGGTTCACGATTCCTCCCATATCATTCTCCTTCTTCAATCCCGATACGAACGACTATCGCACTGTTCAAACCAATTCAATCGAGATTAATATCCAAGGCGAAAAAGAGGCTGCCATTGCCGGAACCTTTGGCCGCAAATCAACGAAAGGAAAAGGCGGGCTTACCTGGATGCTGATCGCACTCGGTTTGATCATCATCGCAGTGGCATCAATCCGACTCCTTCCCGGTTTGCTGAAAATGCGTGAAAAGAAAACAGAAGCTATTGTAGTTGAAAACAAGAAGACTGTAGAAGACGAATTCCTTCCCGCACTCGAGGCCTTCAGGACAAACGACCCCGCCTTCTATTCCATACTCCAAAGTTGCATGTGGAATCACCTGAGCACCGCCCTATCCCTCTCCGGCAGCAGGCTGAATAAATCAGAATTGCAAAAAGCTCTCAGGCAACGAAAAGTTCCCGCAGACACCATCAATGAATTAATAGAACTCATCAACCAGG
>CBINHQ010000420.1:0-2746 GCA_966250475.1 uncultured Chitinophagaceae bacterium | reverse complement strand
CTTCAATCCCGAAAGTGTCTTACCTATCGAGAACATCGTATAATAAATTATGACCGCGATACCCAACACCAACAAGGTGAGAAGGACCCCGGTAACGAAGCCAGATCGTCTGCTCCTCAGGTATTCCTCTGAAGCGATATGTTCTACTTGTGTCACCAGATCCTGCTGCAACTGACGCAGTTTGTTCATTTCCTGGCTGGTAAGCGCTGCCCATTCGGTAGAATTGTATGAGGAGTCAAACGCGAAGCGGGAGAAGAGTGTATCGACGTAATTCACCATCGCCCCAAATCCTGCTTCCTTTTTCAGATCGTTATACCGTGCAATTGCTTCGGGCTTTCCTTTCAATAAGAATTCTTTCTCATAACTCTTGTACACCTGGTATGTCCCTACTGTTCCAATCAACGTCTCTACACCATAGCGCTTCGTGTGCAGCACGTAAAAGACGTTAGTGTTGACAAGACTCTGGTAGGTGATCATATCCGACAACAACTTCTGGCTGATGAAGTCGGGATAGACAGAAGGGATCTGTACCGACATTACGGGCATGATCGGGTTGAGTGTGTTCAACCTAAACACAAGCGTAGAGTAATAATGTATCACACTGTTGGCATCGTATTGTGAAGAGTCGATCGCTCGCCTTGTGTTTTGAAGTTCGGCAAGGAGGGTGTATTGTTTTAATCCTGAGAAGCCAACCCCTCCCTCTTCAAGTTTTTGCACAAGACTATCGTTATACTTTCTTCGAGAAAGCATTTCTTCCCGGTTGATGCCTTCCAGTGCATAGAGGAAACTATAATTCCTTTCAAGTTGAATGCCATCGATGAGCCTGGTGAGGTTCATGGATTGATCCACGCGAGAAACAATCTCATTGAGGATTTTATGCTTTCGCTCCTTTTCTGAAAAAAATTTGATGGAAAGTATAATGGCGAACAATAATGGAATGAACCCAATGATGAGCAAACGGATGTGCAATGGTGTTCGTTCCAGATAATTTCTCATAATAGTCTGCAATAACTTTCTTTATTGGAGGCCATTTGCGTAATAAAAATAAGATCGAACCTGCGAATTCCGGGTACCAAAATTGCAAGGACATCAAAGATAGTATGGTAATAGGATAAAATGGTGTATAACGAACGTTTCAGGCAAAATTTTGACCGCCTGAATTTCACCTGCATAACTCCACAATTATCCTATCTTCGCCGCTCCAAAAGTTCTTGTAATGATCAGCAGAAGAAATATCCGGGTTAAAGTGATGCAGACCCTTTACACAGTGGCCACGTCGGATAAGGACCAAAAGTCCCAGAACCCGGAAAAACTCTTACAAAACCATTTTGATCAGACCCGATCGCTATTCACTTACCTGATATATTTCCTGACCGAGGTTGCCCGCTACGCCGAAACCGTGGCGCACCAGCGCGCAAGCAAGCATCTGCCCACATCCGAAGATTTAAATGTGAATACAAAGATCGCGGGAAACGAAGTATTGTGGAAGATGCTGGAAGATCCCGGGTTCAGGCAACTGCTCGCCTCCGAAAAGCCAGGCCACCTCATGGATCGCGAACTGCTAAGAAAGATCTATCTCGAACTCGTGGAAAAGGAGGAATATAAAAACTACATCTCCAAGGCAGAACGAATCACTTCCGAAGAAAGAAAGATACTCGAGTTCATACTTAATGATATGATGCTGGCGAACGAGAACTTCGTCTCGCACGTGGAAGAAAACTTCTTCAACTGGGATGATGACGGTGAAATGGCCGTGCAACTCATCAGCGGATTCATGCAGAAGCCTTCGAATTACGACTTCACCAAACTCCTGAGTGCTGAAAAAGGTCAATTTGCAAAGGGATTGCTTAATGCGGTGCTGGATAAGGATGAATACCTCCAGGGCATCATCATACCAAAACTTAAGAATTGGGATCCCGAGCGCATCGCCCTTCTCGACATGATCCTGATGAAGATGGGTGTGTGCGAATTTCTCTACTTCGAAACTATTCCACCCAAGGTTACCATCAACGAATACATTGACCTCGCAAAAGAATACAGCACACAACAAAGCGGACAGTTTGTGAATGGCATTCTCGATAATATTCACAAAGACCTGATGAAAGATGGGAAGATGAGGAAGGTTGATTACAAGAAAAATTAGTCAATTAGTTAATTGGTTAATTAGTTAATTAGTTAATTAGATAACGGGTGAATTTCCTACTTTTGCGGTTCTCAAATTTTCGGGTTATGAAGAAGCTATTAATAGTTTTTGCGGTATCTGCGTTCTTCGCATCTTGTGGAGAAACGGATTCTGCCGATGAAAAAAACATAAGCACAGAACAGCGCGATGAAGCAAAGCAGGATTCTGCTAATTACACTTCGATTCGCTGGGATGATTCAACCTTCATTGACCTTGGCAAAGTTGAGAAGGGAAGAATGATCGAGATTAGTTTTCCTTTTACGAATACCGGCGACAAGAATCTAATCATCACAAATGTCTCCGCAGGTTGCGGATGTACAATTCCTGAAGTGCCTAAGGAGCCATTTGCGCCTGGAAAAAGTGGCACCATTAAGGCAAGGTTCGACAGTAAGTCGCAACCCGCTGCAGTGCACAACAAAGAAGTATTCGTTTCGGCGAATACAACTCCCAACACACAACACCGCCTCACGTTTCGCGTAGAGGTAGTCGAATAAGCAAACAACGATAGAATCAATAATTAAACAGTTTCATGAACTACATTCAGCTATTACAGGCTCAGCCCTC
>CBINHQ010000419.1:0-2749 GCA_966250475.1 uncultured Chitinophagaceae bacterium | reverse complement strand
AGATTCGTTGCCCAGAGACTCACTTCATTTCCATCAGTCGGGCGTTCGCTCTCTGCCATATTCCTGAAGTAAGAAGGATAATTGTACTCCTTCAGCACCACACCATTTTCTTTCTGCAGCCTGAACTGTTCATCATACATCGGCACCGAATCCATTTTGTACGCAAGCGTATCCGCAAGGTTCAACGCCCGGAAGATTGAACCAGCGGTTCCTTCCATCGAACGATCCGTGTAGCGATCAGCCCATGTATTGAGCGCCGAACCGTTTTGCTTGAACACCGCCCAGAACAACACCACCACCGCGAAGATGGCAAGCAATGCAGCGATCGGTCGCTTCTCATCCGCACTCGCCCGGAAGTACAGCGAGCCATAGAAATAAATTACAGGAAGACATGCAAACAGGAACGCATCGGTTGAATCAGATCCCACAAGATTGCCCGGAATGAACCAACCTATCACACCCGCGATTACCGAAGGAACGAGAATTAGCATCACAATCCTTCCCATCGGCATATCATTCTTCGATACGCCCTTCTTCACATCGTATTCCTTGTAATGTCTCGTGCCGATCAGGAAGATGGTAACACCTATGAACATCCCGATACCTGCTGCAAAGAATGCCGCTCCCCATCCATACTGAATCTGCAACGCTGCTCCAAAGAAATTACAAATGAACGCACCGATGTTGATGCCCATGTAGAAAATGTTGTAGCCATCATCCTTCTGATGCTTGTACTGAGGAGTGGTATACACATTCCCCAACAGCGTGGATATGTTCGGCTTGAAGAATCCGTTACCAACGATCACCAGCGTCATCGACACATACAACATGGTAAGACTGTGAACAGACATGAGACAGTATCCCGCACCCATCATCAATCCTCCCATGATGATCGACTTCCGGTAACCGAGATACCTGTCAGCAAGCAAACCTCCAAGGAATGGAGTCAGGAACACGAGTCCGATGAAGGTGCCATACAAATCGGCTGATTCAGCCTCCGTCATGGCAAAACCTTCCTTCACATCCTTAAGATAAAGCGTGAAGATTCCGATCATCAAGTAATATCCAAACCTTTCCCACATCTCGGAAAAGAATAGAAAGGGCAATGCCTTAGGATGTTTTTTCCACATGGAGAAGCAATTGTTTAATTAGCTAATTAGTTAATTAGTTAATGCAATGTTTTAAGCTGAACCTGTTTTGTCTCTTACGATTTGATCGAGGGATTTGATCTTCGAGAAGATCAGCAAACCTCCAAGGATCGCGGCAATCGTAATGATTCCAAAGAATATCTTCTTATCAGGAATCTTATCCCAGAAGCTTGCCATCACTCCGGCAACCTTACCGCCAAGCGAAGTGGAAAGGAACCATCCACCCATCATCAAGGATGTTAATCTGGGTGGCGCAAGTTTGGAAACAAATGAAAGTCCGATCGGGCTCAGGCAAATTTCACTCACGGTGAATATTCCATATGTCAGGAATAGCCAGAATGCGGCTGCTTTATGTGTGTAGATGCTCGGAACCGACATCACCGCAAATACCATCACGAGCGCACTTAGTCCCGCGATGATCAGCGCCCAGGCAAACTTACTTGCCGTGGACACAGGTTTCTTCTTCCTCGCCCTCCATGCGAAGAATGCGATTACAAGTGGTGTAAGAAATACAATGAATGCAGGATTTATCGATTGGAATAATTCTGTATTCGCCAGCTTGGCCGATCCATCAGCCGGCCATTCGTCTTTTGGAACATTGTTGAAGTAAGGATCTGGTCCCTGCCCCATAATGATCTCACCCTTCTCATCAAGTTGGGGACGGAGATATTCATCCACAACAGGAACTTCACGCGGAGAAGTCTCTGCGGTCTGTACCATATATATTGCATCGGCAGGCTGCTCAATCGCCTTTGGTATTACACGACTCGTATGCGTTTCAGCCCAGATGGTCAAACCCGTTGAGTTCTGATTATAGATCGTCCAGAAAATTATCGATACTGTGAAGATGAACAGCAATGCGCCAATTCCTTTCTTGTCTTCCGCACTGCCCTTCCTCCAGAGATTCACATAGAAATAAATTACAGGTAGACAGGCGAAGATGAATGCATCATTCGAATCAGATCCCATTATGTTGCCTGGCAACAACCAGCCTAACGCGCCGAAAATTGCCATCGGAAGAAACACCGAGCCGAGGATTCTTGGCAGCGGCATATCGCCTTTCTCCATTGGCTTCCTCACATCATACTCCTTCACATGCTTAACATTAAGTGCAAGCCAGATGAGACCTAACAGGAGACCAATACCTGCTGCTGCGAACGCATAGCGCCAGTCAAACTTGTTTCTTAGAATAGCTGCTACAAAATTGCACACCAACGCACCAATGTTGATGCCCATGTAGAAGATGTTGTAAGCATTATCCTTAAGCGGTCTGCGCTCCGGCGTGTTGTACATGTTACCGAGGAGCGTAGAGATATTTGGCTTGAAGAATCCATTACCAATGATGATACAGCCCAGCGAAATGTACATCGCCGTATCGCCCGGAAGCGCGAGCCCGAGGTAACCGGCCGACATTAATAATCCACCAAGAAAAATGGATTTAAGATATCCGAGATAACGGTCGGCAATCAATCCGCCGATGAATGGAGTGAGGTAGACCAACGCGATAAATGTACCGACAACATCTGCGCCCATTGCTCTCGTTAATCCCTTGCCTCCTGTGGTAGAGTCCGTTAAGTAGAGGAGAAGTATTCCTACCATCA
>CBINHQ010000418.1:0-2760 GCA_966250475.1 uncultured Chitinophagaceae bacterium | reverse complement strand
AAGGTCTCCGATTTTTGTGGACACGAGATTTCTGACAGCATAATGGTAGGAGAATCCGATCAGGCTTTTGAAGGCATTGATGATTCAGGTATTTGTCTAACCGATTCAAAGTTTATCGAAAGAAACGAAATTTACCAATATAATTGGGATCCTCAGCCACATCTCACAATCTCAACAGGCTATGTGTTCAAACCTACTTCAACGACAGAGTATGAATTGATAGTCACAGATGCATACGGCTGTGAATGGAAAGACAGTTTCGTGATCAGAATAGAAGATTGTCCTAAAACAATTTTCTTTCCAAACGCATTTTCCCCTAATCAAGATGGACTAAATGATGAGTTTGGGGCAATCGTCCGGGCGCCATTGGAAAGGTTTGAATTGAAAGTCTTTAATCGTTGGGGCGAAATTGTATTTATTGGAAATCTTCCTTCAAGGAGATGGAATGGCTTAATCAAAGGAGTCCGTGCACCAGTTGGTTCCTATGTCTGGGTTTGTAAATATAAATTTTACAATATGCCTGAGCAGTTGCAAAAAGGACTGGTGGTTCTGGTTCAATAGGTGACCTCAAAAAATTACCCAAAGCCAAAACATTGACTAATTATCCAATTAGCTAATTGACCAACTAACCCTCTCCTCCAACGGCCTCCTGCTCATTCCTGTTGAAGGCACGGCCACATGACCAATGTAGAAGAATCCCATCAGGCGATCATGCTCACCGAGGCCGAAGAATTCTTTCGCCTTTTCCAAATATGTAATTCCTCCCGTGGTCCAATAGCCTCCGAGTCCGTATGCCGTAATCGAAAGATAAATGTTCTGCACTGCGCATGCCACCGCCGCAATATCTTCCACCTCGGGAATATTCTTCTTCTCTGAACGCTTCATCCCAATCGCAATGATATGCGAAGCCTTCAAAGGATTTGCCTGCAGTTTCTGAAAGGTGATCTCGCGAAAATTCTCCGATTCCTGTTTGTATAGTTCAGATTGAAATTTTGCAAGTCTCTTCAATCCCTCCCCACTGAAAACAGTGAACCTCCAGGGCTCTTCCCTTCCATGGTTCGGCGCCCAACATGCATTGACCAACACCTGCCTGATGATCTCTTCGTCCACCACTCTCCCAGCCTCAAGCTGATCTGGAAATACGGATCTTCTTCTTCTTACCAATTCGTTGAAATCTGTAGGATTGATCATGCTGCAAACTTAACCGGTTGAAAAATGGATGTAATTCCGCGGAATTCATTGCGGACAAAGCAGATTTATCTGAACAGCAGTTCACAAGGCTTCAGGCCCGTATGCTTCTTGAATGCTGTAGAGAAATGTGAAATGGATGAATAGCCAAGCATCATGGAAACCTCAGTCACACTTAAACCTTTTTCATAAAGAAGATATCTCGCGTGCTCCATTCGCTGGCTTTGGTAGAAATCGAAAATAGTGGAACCAAACATCTCCTTGAATCCTTTCTTGAGGTAACACTCATTGATGGCTACCTTCCTGCTCAGTTCTTTAATAGTAATCGGCTCGCCAATATGCTGGATCAATAATTCCCTTGCCTTCACAATCTTCTCGCGATCGGCCTCGTTGGCAAGGAATTTACAATTGATCGTATCCAGATCCTTCTCTCCCACCATGCACTCGATGCTGTAGAGAAGCAGCATCTGCACCTGTGCATTGATGTAAATATTTTCAAGTGTGTCAGTGTACTCGTGGTTGAGCAGGGTTTCAATCACCATCCTAGTCCTGCCGCAGAGCGGAAGCACGCGGGTGAAAGAGGCACGATGCCTGAAGTTGAGAATGTTTTCCCTCATCGTATTGCTGCTTTGCCTGGGTTTCACGAATTGTGAAAGCAATGCAGGAGAAAACTTAAAGCTGAGAACATCGAGGCTTTCGGCCTTTTCGGTGCAGTTTCTTGAATGTCCAGAGCGGCACATGTTGCAGGCGGAATTGAGTTGCCTGCAATACACATTACCCGTCACGCAGAATTTAAGCTCCAGGTAGTTTTCTTCCTCTTCATTTCTCGCAAGGTGATAGACCAGCACGCCTGTGTCTTCTACACTCATTTCAGGCTGGCGATTGTATCGCTGGATGGCATATTGGACCGAGCCCGGCATCTGCTGCTCCTTCTCGTAAAGGAGTTCCATCTGTTCCAGCATGGGTGGCTGTCTGAAAGCGAGGGTAAGTATTTCAGTAGTATTCTGCACGGGATGCAAAATTAAGCAGACTGCGGGGATTTTCCAGAATGAATTGAATCTTAATTGGTAATGATTGATTTTAAGGTTTCTACAGGCAAAAAAACTTTCGTTTTTGGCATTTACGATTACCTTTGCAACTTCCACGTTGAAGCGTGGTTTTTTTGTAGCTTTTAATGATTCATCCCCACACATATATCCATCCTAACGCGAAACTTGCCACCAATGTGAAGGTTGATCCCTTCACCGTCATCCACCAGGATGTGGAAATTGGCGACGGCACCTGGATCGGTTCCAACGTCACCATCATGGAAGGCGCGAGGATCGGTAAGAACTGCAGGATCTTTCCCGGCGCAGTAATCGCCGCCATCCCGCAGGATCTTAAGTTCCAGGGAGAATATTCTAATGTTTACATCGGCGACGGAACCACCATTCGTGAGTTCGTAACGGTGAACCGTGGCACAAAGGATCGCGACAAGACAGTAATCGGCAAGAATTGCCTGATTATGGCGTATTGCCACTTCGCGCATGATTGCATCGTTGGCGACAACTGCATCATGAGCAACAACACGCA
>CBINHQ010000417.1:0-2764 GCA_966250475.1 uncultured Chitinophagaceae bacterium | reverse complement strand
CACGGAGGGATAATTTGTCAATTAGCTTATTTAGCCAATTTGCCAATGATGAGATGCCTTTACCTCCGCGTCTCCGTGTCTTGGCGGTAATTCCTTTGCGGCGTAGCCGCTCATAAATCGCTTGCGGTGATCTTTGGATCAAAGTAACTTCCGAACCTCGAACCTCAAACTACAAACCTTAAACAGCTATTAAACTATTAAACTTTTAAACCTTTTTATGACCTTTTTCCCCAACTTTGGGATAATGAAAAAACTCCTCTCAATCCTACTCCTGGTGGGTCTGCTTTCCATGCGGGCGGAGGGGCAGCGCGTGTACTTCATGTACCTGCAGTCTGAGAGCAGGCAGCCGTTTTCACTCACGATGGATAACAAGCTGTATTATGCCACGGGATCGGGATATCTCATCATGTCGAAGTTGAAGGATAGCACTTATAAGTTCAAGATCAATTTTCCGGGTGATGATTCGAGGGATTTGCGGTTTTCGGTTACAATTAAAGGGCGCGACAGGGGATTCCTGGTAAGGGATTTGAAGGAGAAGGGTTGGGGGTTGTATGATCTGCAGACCTCATCAATGCAGATGGAGGAACCCGATCCATCGGGTTCGAGTATCAGGATGGAACCGAGGACCGATCTCACCGCATTTACGCGCATGTTGGCATTGGCGGCGGATGATCCCACACTCCTCGAGAAGCCGGTATTTATACAGGCCGTAGCGAAGGAAGAAGTGAAGCAGGAGGTTGAAGTAAAGAAGGAACCCAAGACGGAGACCGAAACGCCAAAGGATTTAATCGCAAAGAATGAAAATGAAGGAATGACGCGGACGATACAGGAGGGAACAGCAACAGAGGGAACAGTGCAGAAGAAAGATGATGTAGTTCCGAAGCAGGAAACAGTTCTGAAGAAGGAAGATATTGTTCCAAAGAAAGATGACACTTCAACGAAGGAAGAAACAATACAAAAGAAGGAAGATGTTATACCAAAGGACGAAATAATTGCGAAAAAGGATGAGCCTCCGGTTAAGGAAGAAATCATTCCAAAGAAAGATGATACAACACCGCAGGATGAAGTAGTCCAAAAGAAAGAAGAAGTCGTGCCGAAAGAAGAAGTTGTTGCGAAGAAGGAAGAGCCTGTGGTGAAAGAAGAAACAACTCCAAAGAAAGAAGATATGTCACCGAAGGAGGAACTAGTTCAAAAGAAAGATGAGGTAGTTCCCAAAGAAGAGACTGCTCCAAAGAAAGAGGTTGTGCCGTCAAAGGAAATAATGGAAGTGAAGGAAGTTCCTATAAAGGAAGAACCCATCGCCAAAGAGAAGCCGATTGTTGAAGAAAAAATAACATCGATGCCATATAAACCTTCCAAAGTCACGAGAAGAGCGGAGAGTTCTACCACCGAAGGTTTTGGCCTGACGTTTACCGACGAACTGTCCGATGGAACCGTGGATACGATACGCATTCTGATTCCTAATCAGCGATACAATCTCGTGCGTACGACTACGGAGCCGAAAGATGATAAGCAGTTCCTTGACTTCACCACGGAGAAGAAAGCTACAGAGGAGAAGCCTGCAGAGAAACAGAATGTGGGAACGACAGCTAAAGTGAATTGCGAGGAGATGGCTTCGGAGAATGATCTCATAAAATTACGCAAGCGAATGTCCGGTGAGAGGAGTGATGAGCGGATGATTGCCGAGGCCAAGCGTGCGTTGCGAAAGAAATGTATTACCGTCAGCCAGGTGCGAAACCTTTCAGCCATATTCACGGAAGATGGAGGAAGGTATCGCTTCTTCGATGCCATCTATGTATTTGTCTCCGATCCTGAGAATTTTTCAGGTCTTGCCAGCGAGATCAACGATTCTTATTATCTCTCCCGATTTAAGGAACTATTCAATTAGCAATTAGCTCATTAGCTAATTAGCAAATTAAACTGTATGCGTTATTTCCTCGAGCTTTCTTACAAGGGTACTTCATATGCGGGTTTTCAGCGGCAGGAGAATGCCAATACGGTGCAGGAGGAGGTAGAGAAGGCATTTGAGATATTGCATCGTGAGAAGGTGGAGATGGTCACTTCATCGCGTACAGACGCAGGCGTTCATGCTCTGCAGAATTACATGCATTTCGATTTTGAAAGAGCGGTTCATCCGCAGTTTGTCTATAAGATGAATGCGATTTTACCCAATGATATCGTGGTCAGGAGGGTGTTTGAGGTTGATAAGGATGCGCATTCAAGGTTTGATGCGATTGCCCGGGAGTACAGGTATTATGTGTACAGGAGTAAGGATCCGTTTCTGGAGGACAGGGCATATTATTATCCCTATACGCTCGATGTGGAGTTGATGAACAGGGCGGCGAATGAGTTGATGCAGTATGAGGACTTCACTTCTTTTTCCAAGAGAAATACGCAGGTGAAGACATTTATCTGCAAAATAATGGAGAGTGAATGGGTGGAGGTGGGGAGTTGTTTGGTCTATCGGGTGAGGGGAAATCGGTTTTTGAGGGGGATGGTGAGGGGGTTGACGGGGACGATGTTGAAATTAGGAAGGGGGAGGATAACGCTCGAGGAGTTTCATGGTATAATTCTGGCCAAGGACTGTACCAAGGCTAATTTCAGCGTTCCGGGGAAGGGTTTGTTTCTTACGAAAGTCGAATTCTAATTGGTTAATTTGTCAATTAACTGATTGGCAAATTGAAAATAAATTTGGCGGTAACATCATCATTCCTATCTTTGCCACCCGCTTGAAAAAACGGGTAGTTCTCTGAAGCAAATGTGA
>CBINHQ010000416.1:0-2770 GCA_966250475.1 uncultured Chitinophagaceae bacterium | reverse complement strand
TTGTCCGAGTGGTTGAAGGAGCACGCCTGGAAAGTGTGTATACCTCTAAAGGGTATCGAGGGTTCGAATCCCTCACTCTCCGCCAAATAGAATAGGGAACAGGGAACAGGGAGCAGTGAACAGCCTGCCCTGAGGAAGGTCAGGGGTAGCAGGGAACAGGTAACTAGTAAACATTCATCCATGTTTAAGACCTTACTTTTCGAAGAATCGAACGGCATCTTAACGATCACAATCAATCGACCTGATAAGCTCAATGCGCTTAACAAGGATGTGTTCAACGACCTTGAGAAGGCATTCGACAAAGTATATTCCGAAGACAACATTCGCGCGGTGATCATCACAGGAAGTGGAAGCAAGGCATTCGTGGCCGGCGCAGACATCAGCGAGTTTCTTGAATTAAAAAAAGAAGATGCAGCCAAACTCGCAAAGAGAGGACAGGATGTATTCGATCGCATCGAGAGCTGTCCCAAGCCGGTGGTGGCAGCAGTGAATGGCTTCGCACTCGGTGGTGGCTGCGAACTCGCGCTGTCCTGCCACTTCATCTATGCGAGTGAGAACGCTAAGTTTGGTCAGCCTGAAGTCAACCTCGGACTCATTCCCGGTTACGGCGGCACACAGCGACTTGTACAAGTAACTGGAAAAGGAAGGGCGATGGAACTCATCATGACCGGCAAGATGATCTCCGCTAAGGAAGCGATGGACTACGGCATCGTAAACGAAGTAACCTCCGCAGAGGAATTGCTTTCAAAAGTGAAGGAAACTCTACAGACCATTCAAACGAAAGCGCCGATTGCTGTAGCGAAGGTGATCGAGTGCATCAACAATTTCGATCACAACCAGCAGGGCTACGATTTCGAGATTCAGAAATTCGCTGAGTGTTTTCAGACTGAAGACATGAAGGAAGGCGCGTCAGCGTTTATTGAGAAGAGGAAGCCCGCATTCAAGGGAAAGTAACACGGAATTTTGATTGAGCCTTCGGCTGCACCTGCGGTGCTTTTATTAACCACGGATTGAGACGGATTTGACGGATGAACACGGATTTTTTGGTCCGTGTAATCCGTGGCTTAAAAGCAAATAGTTGGCCACAGAATTTTGATTGAGCCTTCGGCTGCACCTGCGGTGCTTTTTTTTAACCACGGATTGAGACGGATTTGACGGATGAACACGGATTTTCTTATTCAAATCCAGATATTGATAATCCGTGTATTCCGTGTAATCCGTGGCTTAAAAACAAATAGTTGGCGACGGAAGAGAATTTTGGGACACGGATTTAGACGGATTTGACGGATGAACACGGATTTTTTTTATTCAAATTCAGGAATTGATAATCCGTGTATTCCGTGTAATCCGTGGCTTAAAACAAACAGTTGGTAACGGAATTTTGAACGGACTAAACGGATTTATCTTATTCAAACACTGGCTCGATGTATGGAGCCACGGGATGACTCGTTTGAAAATCATGATTCATCAGCTTCGCGATCGTTTGTGCAAATTGCTGCGTGTGGATCTGCATTTTTTCCTTCACCTCTCCTTTCGCTTTTGTGAAAGGACCAATCACTGCAAACCAGGTCTCATCCGCTCCTTCCACATCCTTTCCATGCCTGACCCAGTCAGCTTTATTATTATCTCCCCTGCCATGGTCTGTTGTGATGATTAGTGTGGTTTTGTTGCGATACCTCGAATCAGATTGCACATAATTCCAAATGTCCCTAATGAATTTGTCTGTCTGCAGCGCCGCGTCCAGATACCAGCGATAGAATCCGCTGTGCGCCCATTCATCAGTCTCTCCATAGGCGATATACATCACGTGCGGCTTTCTTGACCGGAGCCATTCAAGTGAGGCATAGTGAGTGAACACATCAAGACATTCTTCTTCGCCCCATGGACGGGAAGAATCATTCAATAAACTATTGAGCACCTTCTCCCGCTCATTCGGTTTGTCGCCACCAATCTTGTCGAAAGCATTCACCACAGGAAAGCCGCTTTTCTTTTCATTCAGTATCCTGTCGAAGGCAAACCATGCTCCGAAAGCAGCAACCTTGCCTTTCAATCCGCGCTGCTTGTTTAGAAACGCAAATACGTTTTCATTCTCGTTATCGGGATATGAATTAGAATTGATGGAGAGATCAACGAAGCCTGTAAGCATTTCGCTATAGCCGGGAAATGAGAGCCGGTAGGGGTTCGTGATATTTACAAAATTCTCATGAGCTCGGTTTCCATAGATCTGGCCATTCTCTTCGACTACCGACCAGAGGAAGGGCATCAGTTTCTTGCGACGCTCTTCGGCAGTCGGCGCCCAGTATTTATTGAAGATGTAAGCGCTGTCGTCCTGGTTGAACTTAGGATCGCTGGCAAGAATAGAATCCACTCCTCCGAATACTTCCTGCCATCGCATTCCGTCGATGGTAATCACGATGATGTTTCTCTTCTCCTGCGAGAAAACTGTGGTGGCAATGAAGAGGAAGATGAAGGTGATGTGTTTCATGGGAGAAATTATTGTATCAGCAATTTACCGATTAGTGGATTAATAGGTGAATTCATTCAAAATATGGCCTTTCATTTCGCTGATGCCCGCCCCCGCCCTACCTTTGCAAAAAATTTCAGACATGAATTATAGAATCGAGAAAGATACAATGGGTGAGGTGAAGGTACCGGTGGATGCAATGTATGGTGCACAGACACAGCGTAGCGTTGAAAATTTTAAAATCGCGCAGGACATCAACAGGATGCCAAAGGAAATCATTCGCGCTTTCGCATACCTGAAGAAGGC
>CBINHQ010000415.1:0-2776 GCA_966250475.1 uncultured Chitinophagaceae bacterium | reverse complement strand
TTGCGCGTACGGTGACGAACATAAAGAATGGAGGCCGCACTCCTGTTGCAGGAATGGTGCATGCAGTGGTGCTGTTACTGATATTGCTCTTCTTCGGAAAATGGGCGGGACTCATACCCATGGCTACGCTCGCAGGTATACTAGTGGTTGTGGCATACAACATGAGTGAGTGGCGCAACTTCCGATCGGTGATGCAGGGTCCGAAGAGTGATATGGCAGTCCTGCTCACGACATTCTTTCTTACTGTTCTTGTTGATCTGACCGTTGCAATCGAGATTGGAATGGTGCTAGCTGCATTCTTGTTTATGCGAAAGATGATCCTGTTCACCAATGTGAAAGTGGGTGGCGCATCACTCGGATTGAATAATGAGAACAGTGAAGAAAAGATTGCGGAATACGATGTCCCCGCCGGATGTGAGGTGTTCGAGATCACGGGGCCTTTATTCTTCGGTGCAGCGTACAAGTTTAAGGATGCAATCAAATTAATCGAGAAACCTCCGCGTGTACTGATACTTCGTATGGGAAGCGTGCCAATAATCGATGCTACGGGAATACGGACGCTAAAGGAAGTTCACAAAGAGGCAAAGCATGTAGGGACGAAACTGATACTTTCGGAAGTGAATAGTGATCAGGTGCTGGAGGAGCTGCGCAATGCAAGACTATTGTTCGCTATTGGTAAAGCGAATGTTTTACCCACTTTTAGAGATGCAACGAGAAGAGCAGCAGAATGGATTGGGGAGGGGTGAGGTTTGAATTATAGTTATGAGTTATGAGTTATGAGTTATGAGTGGATGGCAAGTTATTTCTAAAATAGGACCATTGGACGCAGATTTGATATGATTGCTTATGATTTATTATGATCGATCATAACTGATCGAAGTTATCATAATAAATCCGCGTACAATGATCCGGCATTACTAGGTTTGTCGTTTGGGGTTTGAAGTTTGAGAGACTACTTCTTTTCCGCAAGTGCTCCAAACTCATCATTCACAAACAACCTCTGCACCGGTATCGCAAACCGGATTCCATCCTTCATAAATGCTTCCACTATCGCCAGGTTGATCTTTTGTTGTACATCCATGTAGATGTTGTAATCAGGCGATAGCACATAGTACACTACCTGGAACTCCAAGCTGAAGTCTCCGAATGCGGCAAAGTGCGCACGGTCGAATTGCGTCATCGTATCTGACTCGATGATGTTGCGAACGGTAACCGGAATGGTCTTTAGCTTTTCCGGAAGAGTCTCGTAGGCTACTTTGAAGCCAAACTGAATCCTCCTCTTCTCCATTCTCTTATAATTCTGAATGCGGGAGTTAGTGAGGTCGGTGTTTGACATAATGAGCTGCTCACCACTCAGCGATCTGATCTTTGTTGATTTGATGCCTACGTATTCGATCGATCCGAGTTTGTCGTCCACAATTATGAAGTCGCCAACTTCGAAAGGTTTATCGAAAAAGATGACGAGGTAGCTGAACAGATCGCCGAGGATAGTTTGCGCAGCAAGTGCAATCGCGATACCGCCAATTCCCAGACCGGCTACCATGGTGGTAATGTCGTACCCAAGGTTTTCGATCAGGAAGAGAATGCCAATCACCCACAGAATTATCTGTACGATGGCGAGAATGCCTTTCACCTGCCGCGCCTGCGGATCATCCTTCGACTTTGCCTTAGCGAAGCGCAGGAAAGTGTATCGAATGAATATCGATATTCCTCTGATGATGTAAAAGATTGCAATCGCCATGATGGCGACATGCACGATCTGCGTTATACGAGCAGGGAAACTGAGATACCTGAAGCCGGCATAGAAAGCCATGAAATACGCAAGCGGTAGCGCAGCCCGTTCGATGATTGAGACGACGAGATCGTCGAAGGTACTCCTGGACTTTTCCGAATAAGCCTTGATGCCTCTAAGCACTACGTACTGGATCACCTTGGCAAGGCCAAAGAGGACGATCACAATCCCAACGGCAATAAACCACTCACGCAAAGTATTCTCAAGAAAAATTCTATCAAGGAATTTATTCATTCAGGAACAGTTTTGAATCCGGCAAAATTAGAATCCATTAAAGGCATTGGGACACCAGGATGTTAATCTAATAGGATTCTAATGGCAAGAACCATGCTAGGGAGGGAGCAGGGAACAGGTAGCAGGGAGCAGGTAGCAGGGAACAGGGAGCAGGGAGCAGTGTGAAGTGCGGAGTGAACAGTGCGGGGCGCGCACTCTGCACTTCGAACTCTTCACTCTTCACTTCGCACCCCGCACTCTGCACTTCACACTCCGCACTCCACACTCTTCACTCCGCACTTCACTCTTCCCCAGTTTGGGTTATAACTCTCCCATGTTTGGCGATTGAATAGGTTTTGTCTCAATCCCATATTTGCACTGTAAAAACAAAAGATAAAACCCATAAACCCATAAACCCTTAAACCTTTAAACCTTTAAACCTTTAAACCTTTAAACCCTTAAACCCTTAAACCCTTAAACTTTTAAACCTTAAACCTAAAGCCTTAATCATGAAAAAAAGAATCCTCATCGCCATCATCTCCCTCTTCTTACTGCAGGTAAGCGGTAACACACAGGAGAAGGCAAAGAAAGAACGAAGATCTGCACTTGCCACTCTGTTTGCTGACAATGGAATTTCAGCCATTAAAGTTGCAGACAATATCGACCTCGTACTAATTCAGGGCAACAAAGAAGATGTGAGTGTGAAGATGCCTGAAAACACATTTCGTAAGCTAAACCTTGCTGTTGATGGAGAGACACTCTCGATTTCAG
>CBINHQ010000414.1:0-2791 GCA_966250475.1 uncultured Chitinophagaceae bacterium | reverse complement strand
TGGTTTATTAGCTAATTAGTTAATTATCCCTGCTGAATATAATTCTGCAAATGATTAATCGTTTCCTTCTGCATCAGAATTGTCTGTTTCACCACATCACTCATTGAGATAATGCCTGCGAGTTTGTTGTTTTCAATCACTGGCATGTAGCGAATATTCTTCGAAGACATCAGTTCCATGCAATGTTCGATGGTGTCGGAAGGTTGCACGGAGGGAAGGTCGGTTGACATAATTTCGGAGACCTTTGTTTCAGTAGAGTTCTTTCCCTTCAATATCACTTTTCGGGAGTAGTCGCGCTCCGTCACGATGCCCATGTATTTTTCATTGTCCATTATGACAACGGAGCCGATGTTTTTTTCAGCCATCAGTTCAAGGGCCTTGAGAACGGTGGTGCCGGGAGCCACGCTCATAAGGCTGGAGCCCTTGCGACTCAAAACGTCGGATACATTTTTCATATTGGGAGAGTTTACTCCCTGAATTTACGAAAAAAGCGGCTATTTGCTGAGAATAATCCTGAACAGCGAGGTTTCGCCGTTGTCGTTGTCAGCCACAAGCATGAGTTCCATCTCATCTCCTGTATCTGAAAGAATCGCAACAGACTCGATCTTTTGTTTCTTCAATTTCGGATCGATCTTGCTCAACTGAATTACTTTGTTGGGATTAATGGCAGTCATTCGGGTCTTGGACAGGAAATCGTTGATGATCCAGAGGTAGCTTTCTCCAATCTCTCCATCTTCAAAGCTGCTACTTGTTTCTTCGGTAGACACTGTAAGCACAAGCCTGTCTGTCTTCGCGGAATAGTCCATACCCGAGGCGCCGCGAAAGTTGGCTGTGTCGTCATTTCCGCCAAGGCGAATGATCCTGATTCTCGCATTCTCCTGATCTTGCACAAAGCGTTTGTCGGTTATGATGAGGTGGTTAACCCGATGCGTGAGATTTCCCCTGTTCACGAGGAGAAGATTATTGCCTGCCTTCGCAATTCCCTCAATGTTTATCTCAGGAATGTCGCGATTGGTGAGTCGTTTGTAGAAAACAGAAAGGTCGAGAGGAATTCTCTGGCGCGTGGCAGGATTCACCAACCATCCACCATTTCGTTGGGGTGTGATTGAACCTGAACCGAGCATGAGCAACGAAGGCATGTTGCTGTCCTTGACAATTGCCATTGCTTCGAGATCGGCTTTTTCTTCCTTAGGAATCCGAATGTGTGATGATTCGTAAAGAAGGATTGTGTCCACGTAATTGAGTTGCTTATCAAGTTTCAGAAGATACGGCGCATCATCACCGATGATGAAGAGTGAATTGTTGAAGTATTCGATCCCTGATCCCGAAGGGTAGGAGAGAGTCTTCTCGGAAATGAGTTTTGCCTCCTTCTCATTGCAGGCGGAAAGGATTAATGAAAATGTGAGCAAGTAAAGCAGAATTGCATTTCGCATGCCGGGATTTTTCCGTTGAGACATTACAGGGAATGTCAATCGAATTCATTCTTCAATCCATCCTTCTTTAGTGTGGAGACCTTGCGGAGAACTTCCTTCTCGAGTGTTGACTTGTATTCTTCAATTATATTGCCAATAGATGCATCATGTGAGCCGATTATCTGTGCGGCGAGGATGCCAGCATTCTTTGCAGCATTGAGCGCAACAGTTGCCACCGGCACACCATTCGGCATTTGGAGGATGGAAAGCACCGAATCCCAACCGTCGATGGAGTTAGAAGACTTAATGGGAACGCCAATCACCGGCAGCGAAGTAATGGATGCTACCATGCCGGGAAGATGTGCAGCGCCACCAGCACCAGCAATGATCACCTTCAGTCCTCTTTTTCTCGCTCCGCTGGCATAATCCACCATCCTTTTCGGAGTGCGGTGTGCGGAGACTACTGTCACCTCGTATCCAATCCCAAATTCAGAGAGTATGTCGGCCGCCGCTTTCATCACCGGCAAATCGCTGTCACTGCCCATGATGATTCCTACAAGAACTTTCGAACTCGATTTGACTCCCTTCCTTTTTGCTGGATTATTTTTCATAATGGTGCCAGGCATTGGTTTAAAACAAATCTACGATAGCGATCACCAATGAGCAAAGTATTTTACCTCACGATCGTTCCCTTCAGTCTCAACAGCTCAGTTTCCGAAAGCTTGGTGTTGTATCTCGCGGTAATCAGTCTCGTATATGCTTCCTGAAGGCTGTTCTGCGCTTCTCTTAATTGAAGTATCGTTGCCGACCTGAGGCGGAACACCTCGAGAATGATGTCGACATTTTCTTTCGCAAGCAGTATGTTCTCCTCTTCCAGAGCCAGCGCCTTCTTCTGTTGTTCATATGCTATGAATGCATTGATCACATCAAGATTCACCAGCGACTTCCTGTTTTCATACACGAGCTTCTGGTATTCCACATCAAGCTTCGCCTGGCGAATTTGCCTGCGGGTGTTGAAATGGTTGAGAATAGGAATGGTAACAGTGAAGCCGTAGTTAAGTCCGCTGTTCTGGTTGAATAATGGAGAGAAAGGATTGATGACGGCTTTGTTATCTGTTCTCGAGAAATTATAAATTGAATTGAATGTTACTACCGGGAACTGCTCGGCCTTTCGCTCACGCAGCGTAAGATTTGCGATGTCGATGTTCTTCTCAGCAATCAACAGATCAAAATTGTTTCTCGCGATGTCGTTTTGAATTTCGCCCAAGCCAATGTACTGGTTGATGGGAATGGAATCCGACACGTCATAATTCGTTCCGGGCGTCACGTTCATCAACTGGTTGAGGCGCTCCTTCAACTGTTGAATGATCGTTTCCTGC
>CBINHQ010000413.1:0-2803 GCA_966250475.1 uncultured Chitinophagaceae bacterium | reverse complement strand
CGAAATTTCTTAAAACGTTTTAACAAATGGGGCCACAGATCATTTTTGATGAAAAAGATTTTGGTGGGAGGGTATTTTTGCCTGGCTTCATGAGGGCTTGCCCTGACGAAGGTCAGGGATGAGGAGCCTGCCCCGATGAAAATCGGGGATGAGAGTCAAAAGGTCAATGAACCTTCTCCATCCCTTAAACTCTTAAACTTTTAAACCTTTTAAACCTTAACCTAAAGACATGCAACAAAAACATTACATCCTGAAAACCCTCCTCCTCCTACCTTTGGTAGCCCTGATACTTTCCTCCTGTGAAAAGGACATCGACAACTCTCCCGTGGTTGAGCGCGAGTTCAACCTTACCGGATTTACGAAGATCCTGGCGGGAGAGCGATTCAATCTCACCGTGACCAAAGGAAATGATTTCTTCATAAAAGTGAAGGGCCCCGTGAACAGCGTGAACGAGATGGAAGTTTATGTCTCCGACAACAGGCTCAACATCGGCTATATCAAGCATCGCAACAATCGCCCCGAGATCGATGTGGAGATCACGCTTCCTGCTTTGAGTTCGATCCATCTGTCCGGTGCAGCTACGGGAGATGTGGATGGATTCGCTGGTTCGCCGTTGACGATGAATGCAATTCTCTCCGGCGCTTCGAAACTAATTCTTCACGGCACGGGAGAGAATACGGCGATAGACATTTCAGGCGCATCTGAGTTAAGCATATCAGGCGTAACCGAGACAGTAACGGGCAACATTTCCGGAGCGGGTAAACTTTATGCATACGCGCTCGATGCAGATGAGGTTGATCTTAGCCTCTCCAGTGGATCTATTGGCTATGTGAAGGTTCAGTCAGCTCTATACGTCGTTGCCAGCGGCGGAAGCAAGCTATATTATAAAGGCAATCCTCCATTCAAGAGCATTGATATTTCCGGAGGTTCACAGGTGATTCAACAGTAAATCAGCTCTCACAAGTAAAAGGGCGTATAATCACTTAGTAAGTTTACGCATATTCCCGTTGTCAATGATCAATTCTTAAATCATTTTCAGCGGGAATTCGGATTATTCCTATCGGGTTCTTGCGATAACCGGAATGGTAATTTACCTTTGCGCGAAACCTATCCTAAGAAGATTAAACGTACCTAAATGAAACGCTATTTGCCCACGGTTTTAACCAAACCAGGCTACCCCTTCCGATTCAAAGAAAGCATCGCAGGCATCATTGTTTTGCTGATGCTTCCTGCCACCTTCAGAGGGCAATCCGTTTCAGCAATCATCACCGACTACCAGGGATACTTCAAGACCGCTGCATCGAGCCCGAACCCGATCAAGCCGATGAATAATCACACCTTGCTCGCGTTTACCTACCAGGGGGTTCAATATTCAACTGGCGCAGATGACACAAAGCTCAATGCGAATGGAGAGACATTCAGCGCACAGGACTTCTGGGCTCTTCCCGTTGAAGGATTCACTGGAACCATCAACAGCAACACAAAGGTTGGTGTTGGACAACTCTTCGATGGAGTACACGCGGGTCCAAGCAATCCACCTCCGGTGAATAACGTTGCGCTTTATCTTACAGATGGCATCAAAGGATTGAACATCGGTACCTGCATTGCCAATCTTCCTACTGGGGCGATGACATTCTTCGTGCATAACATTACCGAAGCATCTATCGGCGATGGAATACCCGACATACTCGTCACGCAAATCGCTGACCCGAGTAATTCTTTCGACAGATACGAATTCACTGATGACAACAACAACAGGATCGGTAATTACAAAGACATCGTCTTTACTAACATCACACCCGTAGGTAAATGGACGGCTGACTTCTACGAAGCATCAACCAATAAGATGATTCTCGAAACAAGTTTTACTAATACCGACAGAACTATCAGGCTTTGGGCTGCCGACCTTAGCGAGTTTGGAATTACTGCAGCGAACTTTCAAAGCGTTCGCAAATTCAAGATCAATCTCTCCGGTCAAAGTGATGTGGCATTTGCAGCATACAATAATAACAGCATTCAGCTTTCAAACCCATTACCTGTAACCCTTTCAGATTTCAGTGGAAGGGAAGACAATGGAAAGAACCTGCTTAGCTGGATCACTCAAACAGAAGTTGAGAATGCAAGCTTCACCATCGAAAGAAGCACCGATCAGCGCGAGTTCGTTTCTATCGGTACCGTGAATGGCGCAATCAACAGCACCATCGAACGTCGATATACATTCACCGATGCACAACCTGCGAAAGGAAGAAACTTCTATCGTCTTAAAATGACTTCTACAAGCGGAAAGATTTCATACAGTCACATTCTTTCATTAAACAACAATACTACCGCTGTCGTATCGGTTTATCCGAACCCTTCAAAGGGAAGCTTTACCGTAAGACATCCAAAGTCATCCGGAAATGAAATTGTGAGTCTCGTGAATGCTTCGGGAGCAAAACTGTTTTCACTCAAGCCTGGCAGGGATCAACTCCAGACCCAAATTAATGCTACTAACCTGGCCAGGGGGATTTATTACCTCGTTTGGGATAGCGGGGAAGTCAGAACCAGCGTGAAGGTTATCATCATGTAGCATCTACACGATTAGAAATTTTTAAAGCAGAATGGAAAATTCTGCTTTAAGTCATTTAAAGGCAGCAGCATTGACCGGAAATTCTCCTTTGCCGGATTGCAGAAGGCGATGCAGCAAAAGGAGATCAAACAGCAGCAAATACTGCCAACTCCACGGCACGGGTTGCGCAGATGAATCCAAATTATTTCAAAACAAGTAAAACTATGATATTATGAGTGTAGTATTAATGCAGAC